>DASPGQ010000246.1 GCA_035620555.1 Vicinamibacteria bacterium | reverse complement strand
ATGACCTCGGCGGTGAGCAAACAACTCCTTCCGATCTACGACAAGCCGATGATCTATTTCCCCCTGAGCACCCTGATGCTCGCGGGAATCCGGGACATACTCGTAATCACCACGCCGCACGACCGACCGCTGTTCGAAGTGCTTCTCCGCGACGGAAGCCACCTCGGACTGAGACTATCCTACGCGGTACAGCCGCGCCCCGAAGGATTGGCTCAGGCTTTTCTAATCGGCGAGGACTTCATCAACGGTGAAGGTTGCGCCCTCGTCCTCGGAGACAATCTCTTCTACGGACACGAGCTCACCAGCCATTTGAGACGTGCCGCCGAGCGGGACGAAGGGGCGACGATCTTCGCCTACTGGGTCCGAAATCCGGAAAGATACGGAGTGGTGAGCTTCGGGCGCAACGGGGAAGCGGTCGACCTCGTCGAGAAACCGGAAAGGCCCGCGTCCCATTATGCGGTGACCGGCCTCTATTTTTACGACCATCGCGTCGTGGAACAGGCCAAGCGCTTGAAGCCTTCGGCGAGGGGTGAGCTCGAGATCACCGACTTGAATCGCCTCTATCTCGAACAGAGCGCCCTGCATGTGGAGAAGCTCGGGCGGGGCTTTGCCTGGCTCGATACCGGCACTCACGATGCCCTCCTACAGGCGGCGATGTTCATCGAGTCGGTCGAACAGAGGCAGGGTCTGAAGATCTGCTGCCCCGAGGAGATCGCCTTTCGTATGGGATTCATCGACGCCGAGGCGCTCGAGCGGCTCGCGGCGGAGAACTCGGCGAGCGAATACGGCCGATACTTGTCGTCGCTGCTCCAGGAGGGCTGAGGCCGTGTCGGTGAGAGTTCTCGAGACCCCGATTCGTGGCCTCTACGTGGTGGAGCCGGTTCGTCGCGGCGATGGGCGAGGATATCTCGTCGAGACCTACAAGTTGGGGCCGTACAGCGACGCGGGCGTCGTCGGATCGTTCGTTCAAGACAACCTTTCGCATTCGACGAAGGGCGTGCTTCGCGGTCTCCATTTCCAGAAGGGACAGGCCAAGCTCGTAACGGTGGTGCGAGGCGAGATCTTCGATGTCGCGGTCGACATCCGTCCTGGCTCGTCCAGCTTCGGACGATACTTCGGAACGATCCTCAGCGGCGAGAACCACCGCCAGCTGTTCATGCCCGTGGGATTCGCCCATGGTTTTTGCGTGGTCTCTGAATTCGCCGACGTCTGGTACAAGATGACCGACATCTACCGCCCCGAGGAGGAAGGGGGAATTCGGTGGGACGATCCGGACATCGGCGTCGATTGGCCCATCTCCAACCCCCTGGTGTCCGAGCGGGATCGTAAGCATCCTCATCTGAAAGAGATCTCGGCTCTCGACCTTGCGGTCGAGCCGTGAGCCGCCGTGGGCGGGACGCCTCTCCCACTCGCTCCGGGCTCATCTCGGTTGGGCTTCGGCGCCATGGGGCTCTCGAGGGCCGGAATCGACGAAGCCGACGCGGTCGATCTACTGCACCGAGCGCTGGACTCCGGGATCCGCTTCATTGACAGCGCTGACGTCTACGCGCCCTCGGCCTCGGAGATAGGCCACAACGAGCGTTTGATCGCCAAAGCTCTTGCGAGCTGGGGTGGCGATCGCGCCCGGGTCATCGTCGCCACCAAAGGCGGACTCCGCCGGGGTGTCAAAGGCTGGTTTCCCGACGGGCGCGCCCGGCACTTGAGACGAGCCTGCGAGGCCAGCCTGACGGCGCTCGGCGTCGAGGCGATCGATCTCTACCAGCTCCACGCCATCGATTCGAAGTCGAAGACCACCACGTTTCGGACTCTCGAGGCATTGCTCCGGGAAGGCAAAGTGCGAAGGCTCGGCTTGTGCAACGTGTCGCTCGAGGAGCTCGAGGAAGCTCGGCGCCACTTCCCCGTCACCACCGTGCAGGTTTCGCTCAGTCCCATCGATCTGGCCCCGTTGAAGAACGGCGTCGCTTCGTTTTGCCAACGCCACGGGATCGATTTGATTGCCCACAGCCCCCTCGGCGGATACCGCAACCGTCGTCGAATCGAGTGTGAGCCCGTGCTCGCGAACATGGCGCGTCGTCGGGGGGCTTCCTGCGCCGAGATCGCGCTCGCCTGGCTGCTTTCGATGGAGGGCGTGATCCCGATTCCCGGGGCGACGAAGCTCGCTAGCCTGGAATCCAGCTTGCGCGCCCGCGAGCTGGTATTGACCGGGGAAGAAAGAGACGATCTCTTCCGGGCTTATTCCGTTTCGCCCGAGGCCGCCTCGCCCGCGACCGCGACCGATGGAGAGGTCGTGCTGTTCGTGGGTTACCCGGGCGCGGGCAAGACGACCGCCGCAAGAGCCTGGGAGGAGCGCGGCTACAGTCGACTCAACCGGGACGAAAGAGGCGGGACGCTCCGGGACCTCATCAAAGAGCTCGACGATCGACTCGGACGGGGAGAACGAAAGCTCGTACTCGACAATACCTATCCCCGGCGCGCCTCGCGCTACGACGTGATCCAGGCGGCCCGGCGACACGGAGTCGCCGTACGTTGCCTATGGTTGCGAACCTCCCTTCAGCAAGCGCAGCTCAACGCGGCGACGCGAATCGTCCAGCGTTACGGGCGGCTCCTCGAGCCCGAGGAGTTGAGGAAGCTGTCCCGGGCAGACCCGAATGCCTTCGCCCCCAGCGCGCAGTTCCGTTATCGGCGGGAGCTCGAGCCACCGAGACCGGAGGAAGGATTCGTCGAGATCGAGGAGCTCGACTTCGAGCGTGACCCGCCGCCGGCACGTTCGGGACGAGCCGTGTTCTTCGAGCCCCGCGAGGAGGGGATTCGTCCGAAGCTCGACCGATATGAGGGAGCGGGCTTCCGGCTTCTCGGCGTTTCGTTCCAGCCCGGGAGACGCGATCGGACCTATGTCGATTCAGGCGTGGAAGTCCACCTGTGCAACCATCCTCCACCAATCTCCTGCTGGTGCCGCAAGCCTCTCCCCGGATTGGGCGTGGTCCTCATCGAAAAGTACGGACTGGCTCCCGAGAAGTGTCTCGTGGTCGTGAGCTCTCCCGCGGACAAAGGTTTCGCCGAGCGGCTGGGAATTCCCGCGCTCGCTGCCTCAGAGCTCGAACCGTAGGCGCTCCGTCCCTTGCTGGCGTGGCGGGCTCGAAACGGACGCAAACCGGAACGCGCACAATGCCTGGAGCGTTATGGTAGATTGCCCCTCGATGAGTGGCGAGCCGACGGTATTCGATAAGATTATTCGAGGCGAGATCCCGAGCCACAAAATCTACGAGGACGAGCTCGTTTACGCTTTTCTCGACATCGCACCTCTGTCCCGCGGACACACGCTCGTCGTGCCGAAGGAGTCGAAAGCCTTTTTTCACGAATTGAGCGACGACACGGCCGCGGCCCTGGGCCGCGCGCTTCCCCGGATTTGTCGCGCGCTCCTGAAGGCCACGGGCGCGACTGCCTACAACATCCTGCAGAACAACGGAAGTGCCGCTCATCAGGCGGTCTTCCACGTCCACCTTCACATCATTCCCCGCTACGAGAAGGAAGGCCTGGGGATCGGGTGGTATCCCGGCAGCCTCGAGGAGGCTGCCGCCAAGGAGCTGGTCCGCTCCATCACTCGGGCTTTCGAGGAGAAGGGTTCAGGCTGAGCCCATTCACTCGCATCCACCCAGCGTCTTCAGGGTCATCTGGGATCGGAATCCCGTGCGGGAGTTGGACGTATTGACGGTGACGAACAGGGCGTCGAGCTCCCAAAGCTTGGGGATGGAGCGCACACCGGTCGTGCTGTAGAAGCGGCTCCAGGGAAGGGTGATGCGGTTGACGACGCCAGGCTTCAATTTGAACGAGGCGTAGTGACCGCGCTCGCCCGCCCGGAGCTCGAGCCAGTAGCGCATGGCGTCGCCCGACTCCGCCTCCAGATAGATCGCCTTGAAGC
Organism: Vicinamibacteria bacterium; assembly: GCA_035620555.1. Lineage (NCBI taxonomy): Bacteria > Pseudomonadati > Acidobacteriota > Vicinamibacteria > Vicinamibacteria bacterium. The sequence goes on along the minus strand of DASPGQ010000246.1, from coordinate 732 downwards.
GGGACAAATCGATTCGACGTCGTAGAGCGAGCGCGACCCAGCGGTCGATCTTTTTAGGAGTCGCCCGGGACAGCTCGTAGTCCAGCTCCAGCTCACCCGATTCTCGGCTCGTGAGGGAACCCGTGGACTCGTCGTCCTTTTCGAGCGTGACGTCTTCGAGAGGCAAGGGCGTGAAAGAGGTGCACGAGCTTTCGTGAGCCCGTGCGGGGGAGAACTCGACCCCCACGAATAACGGGTTCGACAGGATCCAGGGCACTTCGGGAGAGAGCAGCGGATGTTCCGGCAAGTACACCTCCGCTCGATAGACTCCGGGTGTTTTAGCGTCCATGGCCAGCTCGGCCGACTCAGCCGATGCCACGACGATGCCGTTGCGTTTGAGATCGATCCGGGGTGACAGGGAAGCCGTCTGGACCACGACACGAATCCTGTCGCCGTCTCGAGTGATCTCGAACTTCTGCGGTTCTCCCGCAGCGCGAACGAGAGAAAAAAACTCACCACGTCGGATTGCCTCTTCGGGTGAGTCACGGTGGGCAGGGCTGATCCCGAGCCCGGCGTAGGTGAACGCCGTCTCGTACGATGGAAGGGGCACCGTCGTCTCATCCGTGATGGCGAAGCCGCCGTGGGCGTTCGCGGCGTAGAAGCCGACCACGGGCCCGCGGGTGAGGAGCTCGTCCCATCGACGAAGTGCATACGACGGGGAAGTGAAGGCCTCGATGTAATAGTATCGGTTGA
>DASPGQ010000245.1 GCA_035620555.1 Vicinamibacteria bacterium | reverse complement strand
TGCATAGGACGGCGAAGTAAAGGCCTCGATGTAATAATATCGGTTGAACGGAGAGTAGAGTGCCCATTTCAACTTCGCTGCAGCGGAGCTTGCCCGAAAGTAGGAAGTCACGTTGATGATCTCGATGCCGTCCGGGACCAGGTCATCTTCCCAATAGCTCCAGCGCTGAGTCGGGTCCTCGGGGTACGTGATGACCGACAGGCCGCCCCACTCTCTGATGTCCGCCGTGGCATCCGGGGGGTAAGGAGGTAGTTTGTACTCGGGGAGACTCCTCGCATCCGACGCAATCAAGTGCCCCTCGGGGAGACCGATCTCGGAGCCTCCGATGAAGCGCACGCCCCGGATGGTTCGGGACAGGGTGGTCGCCTCGGGATGGGGCGAGCCGTGCTCGCTGAGCATGACGAATCCGACGCGCGCCTCCCTGGCGGCGTCCGCGATCTCCTCGAGCGAGGAAAGACCATCGGAGAGAGTGGAATGTACGTGAAACGCGCCCCAGACGTAAGCATTGGATGTCTCCGGCTCGTACTGGATGAGTAGGACCCCGCGACCAAGAACGACGGTGCCAGCGAGGGCGCCGGTCAAGAGGAGTGTCTTTCCGACTCGCATGGAGACCCAGCTATCTTACTCAAAACAAATTCAATTACGGCTTGACAGAAGGGCCTCCTAGACTGTAAAAAAAGCTAACGCTTTTGGCGTAGCTCCCCCCCGGTTGGGCGCCGAGAGAAGAGTAGGCCCCATCCGATCCCCCCAACCTGTTGACAGTAGAGCATCTTGCTGGATGCAATGAAGTTCGACGTACTCTTGGCGTGTCTGGCGGCACTGGCGGCCCTGTCGCTTGCAGGGTTTCTTTTGCGCCGGCTCCGCCACGAAACGGCCCACGCCATTCTTGCCGTGGGGTTGGTGGCCCTTGCGGCTCGCGAAGGAATTGGTGCGCTGTCGACCCTGGCGGCAAACGAGTCCGACGCGCTGATGTGGCATCGCTACCGGTTTCTCGTCGCCGCGGTCATTCCCGGCCTCTGGCTGGGCGCGGCGCTTACTTTCGCGCGGGCAACTCCTTTCGAGTTCCTGAGGCGCTGGCGCTTCGTGCTCGTCGCTGCCTTCCTGCTTCCGAGCGCGCTGGTCCTCGGAGGATGGCACGCCCTCGTGATTCGCGCTGCCGATGTGACGCCCGCGCTGTTCGTTCCCGTGGGCACGGCCGGTGTCGGCCTCCATGGGATCCTGGTGATGTCCGCGGTCGCGGTTCTGGTGAACTTCGAGAGAACTCTGCGGGCGTCGGCCGGGAGTGTTCGGTGGCAAATCAAGTTCGCGATCTTGGGGCTCGGCGCCCTGTTTGGTGTCGAGGTGTTTCTCGACAGTCAGGTTCTCCTCTACTCGGTCGTCCAGACCACGCTCTTCCCGATTGGGTCGGGAGCGCTGTTACTCGCCTGTGGCCTCGTCGCCTTCTCCATTGCTCGCCGCCGCCTGGCCAGCGTCGACCTCTATCCGTCGGACGCGCTGCTCTTCAGATCGCTGACCCTGCTGGTCGTGGGAATCTATTTCGTGGGTGTTGTCGGCGTGGTCGAGCTCATCGATACGCTGGGCGGCCGGCAATGGCCTCCCGCCGTTGCGTTCTTCGTCCTTCTCGCCACCTTGGGGTTGGCGACTGTGTTCCTGTCGACGAGGTTCCAGCTGAGAGCGAGACGCTGGCTGAGTCGGCATCTGGCACGACCGGCGCACGATTACCGCCGCATCTGGGACCGGTTCACTCGCGATACCAGCGCTGCCTTGGAGATCGAGCCATTGTGTGCCGCGATCACGAAGATCGCGGTCGATACATTTGGATGTCCGAATGCGACCATCTGGTTGGTGCGAGAGGGGGAGCGCAAGCTGCTCTTGGGGGCGACATCGGCGATGTCAGCGGCTCGAGCCAACGCGACTCTGAGCCGACATGCGGACGGTCGGGATTGGCTGGCAGTAATGGCGGAAACGCTCGACCGTCCGATCGACCTCCGTGACCCGAGACTTCCCCCCGCCGCGGCGGAGCTCGAGCGCGAAACCAACTCACGGTACAGTGTGGCCCTCCTGGGAAACGATGGATGTCCCATCGGGTTTTTGACACTGAGTCAGCGCTTTCCCGATCAGCCACTCAGTTTCGAGGATCTCGCGCTCATGAAGACGCTGGCCGACCAGTCCGCGGCCACGATCCGCAATCGCCAGCTGGCGCGCGACCTGAGACGCGCTCGCGAGATGGAGGCCTTCCAGGTCGTCTCGACGTTCTTCGTTCACGATCTCAAGAACCTCGCCTCACGGCTTTCGCTGGCGATGCAGAACCTTCCCGCTCACATCGACAAGCCCGAGTTTCGACGAGATGTGCTGCGGATGATGGACCAGAGCGTACGAAAAATCGATACGATGACGTCACGCCTCTCGTCGCTCACGAATGGCCTATCGCTGAAACGCTCCGACTGCGACCTCAACCACCTGGTTCGAAAGACACTGGCGACGCTCAACGGATCGATGAAAGCCCGTGTTTCCTGTGAATGCTGCGAGCTGCCCAACGTTCGAATCGATTCCGCGGAGATGCAAAAAGTGGTGACGAACCTGGTGTTGAATGCGCAGGAGGCCACCGGGGAATCGGGAAATATCATCGTGCGCACTTCGGCCGAGAAGGGCTGGGTGCTGCTGTCGGTGGTCGACGACGGATGTGGCATGAGTCCGGAATTCATCACCCAATCGCTCTTCCGACCGTTCCATACCACGAAGAAAAGCGGCCTGGGGATCGGTCTGTATCAGTGCAAGACCATCGTCGAAGCCCATGGCGGGCGGATCGAAGTCCAGAGCGAGCGACAGAAGGGAAGTACCTTCAACGTTCTGCTTCCGGTGCAAATGAACAGCGCTTGAAGGCGGAAGGAATCCTATGGAGAAACCGAAACTACTCCTCGTCGACGACGTGGAGGACATCCGAAAGCAGATGAGGTGGACTCTGGCTGACGAGTACGAGGTCTTCGAGGCCGAGGACCGCACCGAGGCCATGGAGTTGTTCGAGACCCATCGAATGCCGCTGGTCTCTCTCGACCTGGGCCTGCCACCCGACTCGAACGGAGTCGAGGAGGGATTCCGGCTTCTCGACGAGATTCTGGATATCGACGCCGATGCCAAGGTCGTCGTCATCACCGGACAGGAGCAGCGTGCCCACGCGCTGCGCGCGGTATCGCTCGGTGCCTACGACTTCTTTACCAAGCCGGTTCAGATCGACGAGCTCCACGTGGTGCTGCGCCGCGGCCGCTATGTATACGACCTGGAGATGGAGAATCGGAAGCTTCACAACAACGTGAGCGAGGATTTTTTTCCGGGCATCGTGGGCTTCTCCGAAGCGATGCTGAACGTGTTCAAGTCGGTACGGAGGGTGGCTGGCTCCGACGCCGAGGTCCTCATCGACGGCGAGAGCGGGACGGGAAAGGAGCTCGTGGCGCGCGCCGTCCACCGCTTGAGCGGGCGTTCCGAGGGGCCCTTCGTTCCCATCAACTGTGGTGCCATTCCCGAGAACCTCCTCGAAAGCGAGCTGTTCGGCTACGAGAAAGGCGCGTTCACCGGGGCTCACGCCCGCCGCCAGGGTCGGATCGAGCTCGCGCACGGCGGGACCCTCTTCCTCGATGAAGTCGGGGAGCTCTCCCCATCCCTCCAGGTAAAGCTGCTGCGGTTTCTGCAGGAACATCGGCTGGAGCGGATCGGGGGCCGGCGGGAGATCGAGGTCGACGTCCGGGTCATCGCCGCGACCAACGCGGACCTCGAGAAGGCGATGAGGAGCCAGACCTTCCGGGAAGACCTCTATTTTCGTCTGGCTGTCGTGCGCATCCCGCTCCCGGCGCTCCGAGAACGTGGCGAGGACGTCGAAGTGCTCGCCCGAGCGTTTCTGGAGCGTTTCGCCCAAGAGAACGGCCGAGGCGTGCTCGAGTTCGATCGCGACGCCCTGTCGGCCATCTACCAGCACTCCTGGCCCGGCAACGTTCGTGAGCTGGAGAACCGGATCAAACGCGCGGTCATCATGGCCGACGGCCGGAAGATCACGGCCGAGGATCTGGAGCTCACGACGCCCCATGCCCTTTCGGGAAAGGTGGTCAGCTTGAAGCGGGCGCGGGAGGAGGTCGAGCGCGAGCTCATCAGCAACGCGCTGTGGAAGCATAATTTCAACGTGACGCGGACCGCGGCGGAGTTGCAGGTGAGCCGACCCACTCTGTACGAGCTCATGCAGAAACTGGGCATCAGCCGGGGTAAGAGCAACGCGAGCGCGTGAGCTCCCGCGCGCATTTGCGTTGCTCCCGGTAAGCGCGTAAACTGGAGCGTTTTCGGAGGTGCCGAGGAAAATGGCGCAGAAGTGCAAGCTCACCGGAAAAGGTCCCATGTCTGGGAACAACGTCTCCCATGCGCACAATAAGACACGCCGGGTGCAGCGTCCCAACTTGCAGTGGAAGCGGGTCTACGTCCCCGAGCTGGGGCGAACCGTCCGCGTTCGCCTGTCCACCCGCGCCCTCCGCACCATCGACAAGAAAGGCTTGATGGCCGTCCTCAAGGACCAGGGGCTCTCCCTCAAAGACGTCATCTAATAAAGTGCTCAATGCCCTGGTTGAGTTTGCCATCACCCTGCCTCTCGTCTGGAGACGTCCCCTAGGATTCATACTCCTTCTGCTCCTGAGTGGCTGCGGCGCGGGCGAGACCCCCGATGCCACGGCTCCTCGGCCCGAAGAAGACCTGCTCGATCGGGCGCGCGCGATCCACGACCGGGTGCTCGCGCTGGACACGCACGTCGACATCCCGTTCGACTACGCGACCGAGAAGGTGGACCCGGGTGCGCGGGGGGAGTTCCAGGTCGATCTTCCGAAGATGGAGGAAGGCGGGCTCGACGCGGCTTTCTTCATCGTCTACGTCGGCCAGACCGAGCGAACCGCCGCGAACTACGAGAAGGCCAAGGCGGACGCCATGACGAAGTTCGATGCCATTCATCGTATGGTCGACGAGATGTATCCCGATCGAATCGAGCTCGCGCACACCGCCGATGACGTGACGCGCATCCACGACGGGGGGAAGCTCGTAGCCTGCATCGGGATCGAGAACGGATACGTCATCGGGAAGGACCTGTCCCTGCTCGCCAAATATCACGAGCTCGGCGCTCGCTACATCACGCTGGCGCACGGCGGGCACAACGACATCGCGGACTCCTCTCAGCACCGTGAGAACCTGGGGGACCGCGAGAGCGAGCACGACGGCGTGAGCGATTTCGGGCGTGAAGTCATCGCAGAGATGAATCGACTCGGCATCATGGTAGACGTCTCGCACATCTCGAAGAAGGCGATGCTCGACGCCGTGGCGCTTTCCAAAGCCCCGGTGATCGGCTCGCACTCCTCGACGCGGGCTCTCACGGACCATCCGCGCAATATGGACGACGAGCAGCTTCGAGCTCTCGCGGAGAACCGGGGCGTCATGCAGACGGTGGCGCTAGGCAGCTTCGTCAAGAATCCGCGGGAAAAGCAGGACGCGATGGAAGCTCTGTTCGCCGAGCTCGAGATCGTCGGAACGCGTGATGTGAGCGGCCTCTCGCCCGAAGCCCGCGCTCGGTTCGACGCTCGGCGTGCGGAGATCGACGCCCAGTGGCCGCCGGCCACCGTGTCCGACTTCGTCGACCACATCGATCACGCCGTCGAGGTGATGGGAATCGATCACGTCGGCATCAGCTCTGATTTCGATGGGGGTGGGGGCGTCGAGGGCTGGAACGATGCCAGTGAGACCTTCAACGTGACGCTCGAGCTCGTCCGGCGAGGTTATACCGAAGAGGAGATCGCCCAACTGTGGAGCGGCAACCTGCTCCGGGTCTGGCGTGAGGTCGAGCGGGTCGCGGCGGAGCTTCGAACGCAAACGGAGTGAGCTCAGTCGCCGAGACAGAGCCCCAGCTCGCGCGCGGTGAGGATGCTGTCGCAGTCGAGCGGAACGACTTTCATGCGGCCGATAGCCGAGGCCAGGGGGACCCGGCGAACCGTGGGGGGATCGAGGGCGACCATAACCCCCGCAGCACCATCGGCGAGACAGCGGACCGCCGCCGCACCGAAGCGAAGTGAGATGAGGCGGTCGAAGGCGGTGGGCGTGCCCCCCCGAAGAAGATGCCCCAGAACGACGTGGCGCGCCTGCTTTCCCGTTCGCTGCGATAGCTCCCTCGCGACTTTTTCTCCTACCCCCCCGAGCCGCTCGGCGGCCCCCACCGGCTTGTCGACGACGGTGTAATCGCCGCCCCGGGGCCGCGCGCCTTCGGCAACGACCACGATGGAGAACGAGGCGCCCGCCCGATCTCGTTCGCGCACCTTGTGTGCGACCTTTTCGAGGTCGTAGGGAATTTCGGGAATCAATATGGCGTCGGCGGTACCAGCGATGCCGCAGTTGAGGGCAATCCAACCAGCGTAGCGCCCCATTACTTCGACCACCATGATGCGACGGTGGGAGGCAGCGGTCGTGTGGAGTCGATCGAGGCATTCGGTCGCGAACGATACCGCGGTATCGAAGCCGAAGGTAACGACTGTCCGGTCCAGGTCGTTGTCGATCGTTTTGGGAACGCCGATCACTGCGATGCCCTTCTGGTGCAGGACGTTCGCAATCATCAGCGAACCGTCGCCTCCAATGGCGACGAGCGCATCGAGGCCATGGTGGCGGAATTGGCTCACGAGCTCGTCGGAGCGATCGATCTCCTCGATCTCTCCGTTCGACTGGCGAACCGGGAAGCGCAGCGGGTTGCCGGTGTTCGTCGTTCCGAGGATCGTTCCCCCGAGATGGGTGATGCCTCGGACTTCATCGGGGCCGAGGGCGACGAGACCGCCCCCGCGGTCCTGGTAGCGTTGCGGCTCGAGAAGGCCGTCGTATCCATCGCGAATGCCATAGCAGCTCCACCCGTGACGATGCGCGGCGAGGACGACGGCGCGAATCACGGCGTTCAATCCTGGCGCGTCGCCGCCTCCGGTATTGATCGCCAGCCGGGCTATGTTCACGTCAAGAGCCCGCGTCGAGATATTTGATGAAGACCACTTCGTTGCGGGCTTCATTGTAGAGAAGCTCGTCGGCCAGCGACTGCGACATCAGGATTCCGAAGCCACCGGGCCGGATTCCTTTCTGCTCTCGAATCTCCATGTGTCCCATGGGATTGTCCTGGGGATTCCGCACCGCGGCGTGGTCGATCTCCTCGAAGCGGAAGCCTTCGCCCGGGTCGGCGATGCGGTAGAGAATCAACTTCTTCGCCCGCAGATAGGTGACGCGCACTTCCCGGGTGGGATCGAGCTTTCCGCCCCATTCGATCGCGTTCAAGAGCATTTCGCGAAAGACGCGGCCGATCGCTTCACGGACCGACGCCTCGAGGTCGGCGTCGAGGCGAGACAGAAAGCTCTGAATCCTTTCGGCGGCGTCGCGGTCGCAGGGGACGGCCAATTCGACCCAGTGCGGTTTCGCCGAGAGGACACGGATGCGCGAGCCGTTGCCCGGGTCGCTTGCCGCCTTTTCGACCAGCGAGAGAAGCGGGGTCGGGTCGATGGGCTTGGCGAGCAGGGCGTAG
>DASPGQ010000244.1 GCA_035620555.1 Vicinamibacteria bacterium | reverse complement strand
CCGGTTCAAGATGACTGTCTTGTTGTCAGGCTCGTCGCAGGCCGGGGGGTTCACGAGGTTGTTCAAGTCGAGACCCACACAGTTGTTCGTGAACTGCGCGCTACAGGCCGTCGTGTTGTTCGGGCTGTTCGGTCCGAAGCCAACGATGCCCCAGTTGAACAGCGGACGGCCGGTGGCGTCGACCAGCTCGTTGACGACCTCCGTGAGGACGTCGCGGGCCACACTGATCCTGGACTGGGTTCCGGGCTGGATTGGGTCGAAATCGGTACCCATCGATCCCGAAGTGTCGAGAACGAGCCACACGTTGTGCCGCACGTCCGCGTTGAGCACGTCGAGCGGGTCGAGCCCGCGCCCGATCACACACGGCGCCACGGCGTATCCCGTTTGCGACCAGGTGAGCGCGACGATGGCCGCCACGACGGCGAGCGCAAGACGCTTCCCGGTGGTTCTCCAGATGTTCGATTGATTTCTTCTTCGTTGAGACATGGTTTCCCCCAGAGTTCTCCGGCTATCCGCCATAGTTCGTCTTGGCGACGCCGCTGTCGCTTCCCTTGCTGGAATCGCTGTAGGCCGTGCCCTCGACGCCGGACGAAGGCAGGCGGATCGACATTTCGAGCCGCCTGAGCGACGTGGGCCGGCTGCCGAGTCCACCGGCATTGGGCGCCGTTCCCTCGGCGGTCAGGATGACCCGGTCGTTTCCGTCGTAGTCGCCCGTTCCCGCGGTCGGCCGCCGAACCCAGAGCGTGAAGGTTCCCTCGATATCGACGACGCCGTCGTTGTCCAAATCGCCCGGCGTGCCCGCGGGAGCGCGGAAGTCCCACAGGGCCAGCGTGCCGTCGGGTCTCCGAAGGACTCGGCCGATATAGATGCGGGTGCAGGCGCCGGTCGTCGGGCACTGATCGTAGTGGTACTGATAGTCCCGGCAGCCGGCCGTCGAGGGGTTGCAGGCGCCCGGCTCCGGATGGGCCTGTCCCCAGGGCTGCTCGTTGTCGGCGACGGTGGCGAGTCCGGGGCCGCGAGGGGGAGGAAGCACGGAGGCGAAGTCCGTGTTCACGACCGCGTAAGCGGCGAGCACGTTCTTTCCGTACTCCAGCGCGGCGTCGGCGTTGAAGAATGCCTGCTCGCCCCAGCGAAAATTGATCGAGATGTCCTTTTCCGTAGTCGTGGTCAGCATCAGCGCGAGCCCGAGCACGGAGAGCACGAAGAGAACGAGGATGGAGATGACGAAGGCCGATCCCTCCTCGGTACGAAGGCGTCTTTGGATGTCTTTCATGCTGTGAGCTCCTTCTCAGCGAACGTTCGCCGTTCGAAAGGTGGTAAATGTGGCGTCGCCGATGACGGCGAACTGATCCTCGATGCCCCCCGCGGGAAGACAGTGCACGTCGATCTGAATCATCTCCAGCGGCAGGGGGCTAAGCCTGTCGGTGATCTCCCATCGCACCTCGTAGAGCCCGGTCCCGACGCTCGGAAGGCCCTGGGGATCGTAGAGCTGCGAGTACCCGGTGACCGTACTGTCGACGTCGCCACCCGAGGCGAGCGCGGGGTTGCGCGTGAGGGAGGCGGGCACCGTGTAGAACGGAGCCGCCTTCAAGCGCTCGAGCTGCTCCTTGGCGAGCGCACTGCACGAGGTCATTCGTCCCGAGAGCGTGTTCGAATGGGTCGACACGACCATCATCTGTGCCAGAGACAAGAGACCCACCGTCAGAATCACGATGGCCACCATCACCTCGATGAGAGAGAAGCCTTCTTCGGTCGTGTGTTTTCTAGGCATGAAACGCTCTCCTACTGTTCCTCGACGATTACCCGGCCGTTCCGGCTGATCGTGATCGTTCGGCTCAAATTCGTAGCGGCATCGCGGATCGTCATCGAATAATCGACTCCGTTCTCGGTGAGCACCGGCGCACCTCCACCGGCCGCGTTCACTCCGCGCACCGAGCCGTTTGCCCTAAACAGCAGCGCGTTGAAGGTGCCGGCATCGAACTGGACGGTCTGCGGAAGCTCGAGAACCAAGCCGTGAGGCGACATGATGCCGTTCGCCGGATCCGGATCCGCCGTGTTGTAGGGCACGTCGGGAACGGCGCCGTAACTCGTGGTACCTTCCTGAAAGTTCTTGGGAGAGTAGTCTTTATAGACCCCCCCGTCCCAGTTTCCGTTGAGCGGGTTGGGATCGAGGCTCGTGAACTGATAGCGACCCGCCTCGGGGTAGTTGAAGTTCAGGAGGATGCCGCGGCTGGTGTTCCGCTTCACCGCCTGCCCGCGTGACATCTGCATCTGGGCGGCCACGTTGTGGGCAGCGCCGGTGATCTGGTAGTTGCGCACGAAACTCAATGCCAAGGGGATTGAGACCGCCGCCATGATCGCGATGATTGAGATCACCACCAGGAGCTCGATCATGCTGAATCCGTTCACTCTTACTTTGGAAGCCACTTCGGGAACCCCCTTCCCGCACTGAAATCTGATCTTCGCGTTGGAGTGCCGCCTTCTAGTGCAAGGCTCGGACCAATAGGCTTCCGAGCTGTGACTCTGCTACAAACTCAGGCGTAACAACGAATTGAGACGGGTTACCGAGGAAGGACGACGGGTCGAACGACGCGAGAGTGCTACTTTAGGTAACGGCGTTTGGAAAGCGATTTCCCCGGGTCCCGTCATGATACCTACACCCAGGGGTCCGAGGAGGACGAGCCCAAGACTTCGAGCGGAAGACGCACGACGAAGCTTGCTCCCCCGGCTTGCGCGGGCTCGAGCTCGATGGTCCCGTTGTGGGAAACGACCACTTTCTGAACAACCGAGAGTCCCAGACCCGTGCCCCGCTCCTTCCTCGTGAAGAACGGCGTGAAAATTTTTTCGCGATCCGCTGCCGAGATGCCCGGGCCGTTGTCGCGAACACGAACCACGGCGTATCCGTCGTATCGGGAGAGATGCACTTCGACGCGACCTGCCCGAGGCGGAGCATCCGAAAGCGATTCGATGGCGTTGAGGACGAGATTCGAGAAAGCCTTGCGCAGCAACCGCGAGTCTCCTTCCATCCCGACGCGATCTCCTTCGAACGTAAGGGCCACGTGCGACTCGCTCGCGCGCTCGCGCATCTCTTCGACGAGACCACGAAGCATGTCATGCAGGTCGACGTGCTCGGAGCTCAGACTCTCCGGCCGGGCGAATTGAAGGAACTCGGTAACCACGTGGGTCAGGGACTGGCCCTCCTGGATGAGGGCATCGGCCACTTCGCGAGACTCCCCTTCGACCTCGGCCCGGAGCAGCCGGGCATTGCCGAGAATCGTGGCGAGCGCGTTGCGAAACTCGTGTGCGATGCCAGCCGCCATTTCCCCGAGGCGCGCCAGGTTGTCCTTCAACAACAACCGGCTTCGAAGCTCCACCACCTCGGTGAGATCGGCGACCAGGCATAGAGCGCCTCGGGCGCGACCCTCATCGGAAAGGAGGGGAATGACGCTGACCCCGAGGTGGAGCGTCTCCCCGGTCGAGGTTCGATAGCGGATCCCACCGCGGAGATGGGATTCGGATCGCTCGATCGCATCGGAGATCCACCGCTCGAGCTCGTCCGAGCCCCGGAAGACGTCGGCGAAAGGCCGCCCGGCACTCACGTCCGCATCGACGCCGAAGATCCGCCGGGCCGCAGGATTCACCATCGCGACCACTCCTGAGGCATCGAGACTCACGAGACCCGTGGTCATGCTTCGGATGATGTCGCTGGCGAGAGCCTCGCTCTCGTCGGCCCGAGCCTTCTCCAGACGGTGAAGGGAAGCCAGTTCGTCTTCTTTCCGCTTCAGCCGGGCGACGACTTCTTGAAACGTTCCGAGAAGAAACTCGGCTTCGTCGCGAGAATCGGGCAGCCCGTCCGACAGCTCGGTGGCCACCGATCGCGCTTCGGCCACGAGCTTCCGGTGAGGGGCGAGCAGGCTGCGCAGAAAAAGAAACACCGCGACGAGAACGAAACTCAATGCCGAAACTTGATAGATGAGCGTCGTGCGCAGCCGCCGATTGGCCAGAGCGACGGGACCGGCGGGAGACTCCACTCGAATGATGCCGTTCTCGGTCATCAAGTACCCGGCTACGGTTGCCGATTCGGGATCGTAAGCGGGGATTGCTCCGGTGATCGCCCATCCCTGGCCGAGGAGCGATCGACGGCCGTCCGCATCCAGGCGATCGAAAGCACGAGCCGCGGACGGCGCACAGGCTCCCCCGGTGAGGAGACGGGCATCGAGATCGAAGAGGCAGGCGGACTCGAGGCCGCGTTTTTTCGCCGCCTCCGCTAGAAAGACGCTCGCGGCCGACGAATCGAGAGGCTTTTTCTCTCGGCTCAGCTCGACCGCGATGAGCTCGGCCGTGGCGCGCACCGAGCGGTCGAACGAAGCGATCAAGGCGTCCCGAGAATGCTGGGAGTTCAGGAGACTTTGACTGTTCACCACGACGAGGACGAGGATCAGAAACGCCAGAAAGAGCCGAACCCTCGCTTCCCTTCCGAACATGGTTTCAGAACAATCCGCTATACCAGCCGATGAGACGCGCTCCGGAGTACAACGCGACGATGGCGCCCGCCCCGAGAAACGTTCCGAACGGAAGCTTGGTCTGCATATCCCCCCCGCGTGCCAGAACGAAGGCACCCACGACCGAGCCTGCGAGTGATCCCAGGAACAAGGTCAGGAAAACGCCCTTCCAGCCGAGGAAGGCCCCCACCATACCCATCATCTTCACGTCGCCGAAACCGAGACCTTCGATTCCTCTCAGGCGAAAGTAGAGCTCGGCCACTACGAACAGGAGACCCGCGCCCAGCAGGGCTCCCAGCGCGGAGTCGCGAACCGAGATGGTCTCGCGTAGCGGTGAGAGTGCGAGTCCGACGAGTACCCCGGGGATCGTGATGCTATTGGGGAGGATCTGATGCTCGTAGTCGATGAAGACCAGGGCGACGAGGGCGGCGACGAAGGCGAGCTCCACCACGCACTCGAGTGTGGGGCCGTGCCGGAGGTACGCCAGGAGTGAAGCGCACCCGACGGCGAGCTCCACGACCGGGTAGCGAAACGAGATGCGGGCCTTGCAATAGCGGCACCGGCCACCGAGGAACACGAAACTCAGCACCGGGACGTTGTCGTAAGCGGCAACGATCTCCCCGCAAGCCGGGCAGCGCGAACGATTCGAATCGAGGAACTTCCCCCGGGGCAGACGATGGATGACGACGTTGACGAAACTACCCCAGACGAGTCCGAAGGAAAAGGCGAATCCTGGCCCGAGCCAGGATACGAAGGAGCTCCAGGAGCCGGCCAAGGCGACGAGCTCAGCGTATGGACTGCAGGCCGCTCAGGCTCGATTCTTTCGAAACCGTGACGTCGAGTTTCGAGGGGTCGAGCACGTAAGGAACTCCCGCGGGATCGACCGGTCGAGCACGCAAGTACTTGGCGTCGACGAGCTCCTGCCAGCTCTGCGGGGCGCGACCGAGATCTTCGGCGAAACGCCGCACCGTCTCGCGCAGTCTGTCCATTTGGTCTAGGGCATCGAGCTGCCGGAGGTGGATCGCGGCGTTCTCGCGCTGCTGATTGGTCTCGGCGGTCTCGTAGAGGTATCGCCACAGCTCGCGCGCGACCTCCCGCTCGCCGCCCTTCGTGAGGGTCCGGCTCGCGGTGGCGACCATCCAATAGGGAGCTCCCTCGATCTTGCTCCCCTCGAGAAATATCTCGGCCGCCTTGTGGTAGTCCTTCAGGTACCAGAAATAGATGAAGCCCTTGTCCAGGTAGAAGCGCCAGTAGTCGGGATGGTTCGCGATTCCCCGATCGATGAGCTCGATCCCCTTGATGGGCAAGCCCGCCCCCGAAGGGAACGGCTCCGAGAGAAACGTGGATCCGTAGGTATAAGCGATCTTGAAGTCGGGGTCGAGGTCGGTCGTGATCCGGAGAAGAGGCTCGAGAAGCGCATAGTTCTTGTTGGTGACTTGACGTCGCTTCCCTCCGAAGTATTGCACCGTTCGCAGCCAGTACAGATCGGCGACGAGGTTCTCGAACCCGAGCGTCACCTTCTTCAAAGTCTCGCCGCTCTCGACGTAGAGGATTTCCTCCGTGGCCCGATACTCGCCGAACGATTCGTCGATACGGACCTGGATGAGATAAACGGCGAACAAGAGCGCCGCGATCAAGAAGACCCTGGCGATCTGACCGGGTAAGGCCGAGGGGGTCCTCGCCGAGGTTACCGGAAGCTGATCATCGGAGGCGGCTCTGCTCGAGCTCACGGGCCACCTACTTGAGATTCCTCTTCTGGAAGATCCAGGAGGCGCCTGCCAGCACCAAACCAATATAGACGGCGCCATAGAGAGTCGCCCACCCCACCTGGGCTACGGACACCGGATCTCCGCCAACGACCAGGGCTTTGATATCGAAGTTCCTGAAATTCGGAAGGAGGTAGTACAACACGCGAGTGACGCTGGGGATGAAGCTCGAGTCGACGACCGCGTCGAAATGCTTGAGATCCGCGGAGAAATATCCCGCGACGTAGACGAAACCGGTGGCAAGCCCCGCCAGGAGCGAGGAGGTGAACGTGCTGAACAGAAGCGCCACGGCAACGACGACGGCAAGACTCACGTAAATGAGAAAAATCGCTTTCAATAAAGCGGAGTCGAAGGGCTCCTCCATGACGAGGAGCACCCCGTACAACCCGAGCGTCATCACGCTGACGTTGACGAGAAGCGTAAGGCAGAGGCCGAAGTATTTGCCCAGGACGAATTGCACCCGGGAGATCGGCTTTGGCAACAGGCTGTAGAGCGTCCTCTTTTCGATCTCCTTGGCGACCAGTCCGATGCCGATGAAAATCGCGATGACCATACCGAAGATCGATATGGAGGCGAGCCCCAGATCCTTGATGATCTTGACCTCCTGATAGACGGAGATTTTCCCCAGAACGTAGGAGCTCGAGATCATGAGAAGGGCGAACAGGACCAGGTTGTAGAGGACCTTGTCCCGTACCGTCTCACGGAAGGTATTCAGAGCGACGAACGGTACGCTGTTCACGACTGGCCTCCGTCACCCGCTCGGACTTCCCGGACGAAATGGTCTTCGAGCGTCTCGCGGACGGGATTCACCGAGACCAGCCTCGCACCGTCGGATAGGATCCGGGGGAGCAGGGCGTCGAGATCCGCGCGAGTCGAAAGAGCCACCTGGCAGCGGTCTCCCGTCCGACGCACGCTCCTCGCGCTCGATGAGAGCTCGGTCTCGAGCCCGCCGCTCAGGTTTTCGACCACGATATCGACGGCGTTCACCGAGACGTCGAGAATCTCGGTCAGCGGCCCGACCTCTACCAACTAGCCTCGATTCAGGATCGCGATGCGATCACACAGCTGCTCGACGTCGGGAAGGACGTGCGAGCAAAAAAAGACGGTCGCGCCGGATTCGCGAAGCTCCCGGATGATTCCCGACATCTCGCGCCGACCCATGGGGTCGAGCCCGGACATCGGCTCGTCGAGAAACACGAGCTTGGGCCGATTGATGAGGGCCTGAGCGATGCCGAGCCGCTGGGTCATGCCCTTCGAGTACTTGCGGAGCGCGAGGTCCGCCGCCTCGGCGATTCCCACTCGGTCGAGCAGCTCCTCGATCCTCCGTTTCCGCTGCTCCGAAGGGATGCCGAATAGACGCCCGAAGTAGTCGAGGAGCTCCCTCCCCGTCAGATAGTCGTAGAAGTAGGGATGCTCGGGGAGGTAGCCGATCTCGGCCTTCATCGAGGGGTCGTCGATCGCCCTCCCCAGGATGGTGACCTCGCCCTCGGTCGGGAAGACGAGTCCCATGAGAAGCTTCAGAGTCGTGGTCTTCCCCGCCCCGTTCGGGCCAATGAGCCCGAAAATCTCACCCTCTTCGACGGTCAAGTCGAGGTGGTCGAGCGCCCGACGGCGCTTGGTTAGGAGCGACCCGACGTCATAGTCTTTGGTAAGTCCTTTGGTTTCGACGACCAGCATGTTGCTACATAAGTCGAAGCAAAACCAGATCTGGTTTCGCCGTGGATGTAAGAGCTTGGATGTATCTTAGCATATTGCGGTGCCAGGGACCGCTCCGAAACGTGATCGCGGAGGGACTTCCCAAGAGAAGGGATTGTGCTCAAACGGATTCGGGGCGGCGCCGGGAAGCGCCGCCCCGATAATCCAATCCGAGCTCCCGAAAGCTACTCGAGGAATGTGGTCGCGTTCGGGACCGGGCAAGCGATCAAGTTACCACCCTGGTCAACGTAGACCGCGCCGGTGGCGTTGCCCGCGAACGCTCGCGCACCCGTCAAGTTGCTGGCGGGGGTGGACGTGTAGCAGTAGTCGGGCACGCTGGCGGGATCGCACTGGGTCCCGAGACCCGGGGGCTGTCCACTGCCACCATCACTCCAATCTCTGCTGTAACCGGATTTCGTGAAAGGAGGTACCCGTCCGAGATCGTTCCCGAGAAACTCCGGAGCCTGCGTCGGATAATTGGGAATGCCAATCCCGGTGGCGAGGCGGTTGAGGTTCTCGAGGGGCGCAAACCATCCACAGTTGGACGCGGCGTAAGTCTGCTCGGCGGAGATGACCGTACGGGTGTCGCCGATCGCCTGCGCCTCATTGGCCGAGACGCGAGCGCGAAGCAAGCTCGGGATGGCGATCGCGGCGATGATGCCGATGATCGCAATCACGATGAGCAGCTCGATCAAGGTGAATCCTTTGTTGTTCTTCATTTCTCTCTTCTCTCCACTAGCCCGTGAGCCTTTGTGGCCTCACGGGGAACTTGCTTACTGCCGTCTCGGGTCCTAAATGGAACCGCCCCAACCCAGGCGCCGAAATCAGCAGTTCGTAAGCAACCGATGCTCCCCCTAAAGCAAGCGCTGTGCCATAGGGGCAAAACGATGCTAAGCCATTTATTAGTAATGGCTTGTTGGATAGTCGGCCCTGGCGGGCTCTTGGCCGAAACCCACAGAGATCCAATTTTTGTCATACAGAATCTGTCAATTATTAGCACCGGTGGGACCTGCGGCCTTGCCCAAAAAACGCATGGCAATGGCGAAGGGCAATGGTCGCCTTCAGTTGGAGCTGGAACTTCTCTCATCACGGCGTTAGCATGGAGCCTAGGACCTGTACAATCATCGTTCGATATCGGATCGGCGCGCGGAGAGCGGGGTAAGGCGATGCTCTCTCCCAAGGACGTCGTGAACCGGGAAAAGGCTTTGTCATCCGAATGCCCGAGGTGGCTCGGGAGTACCTGGAACCTCCCCGATTCGAGGTTCGCGCCGTGGGTCTTCTTCCCCTGCGTGCTGCCGGTGGCGCTCGCTTCACACCAGCTGGTCAACCCGTGGTTTCTTCCCGTCCTCTTGACCGGCATTGCGGCGGGGCTGATCGGGGTTTGGCGAAGCAAGGGCTGGCCGCAACGATTTCTTGCAATGGATCTCGTCGCCACGCTCGTCTTGGGCTCGGCGGTCGTCTATGCCACGAGCCTCGGGGAGCCCGTCGCGTTTCCCACGGCGCTGCTCCTTGCGGCTATCCTGGCGCTCGGCTCGGTTGCGAGCCTCGTTTTCATCGAGCGACTTCCGAACGCGGGCGTACCCGGCGGGACTGCGTCGGAAAACGAACGATCTCGCCTGCGCTGGCATCGCGCCCTCGCGTTCGTGGTGCTGGTTCTGATCGTGTCGTTGGTGAGCTCGGCTCGCGCGTTTGGGCCTTCCCCCACCTCCGTGGCCTACACCTGGCTCGTCTCGAGCTCTAGCTTCGGCTTGATATGGCTGCTCTCGGCTCCCTGTCTTCTCGACGGGCGTTTCGGCCGCCTGGCCCCGACGATTCTGTCTCTGATCGTACTGCTGCTCTTTACGATCTGGCATCTTGCTTCCACTGAAGTCGCACGCCATCAGGCCTACCCACTCTTGTGGAACGAGTTGTTGAGCCGCTCCCGGGACGATCGTGCCTGGT
>DASPGQ010000243.1 GCA_035620555.1 Vicinamibacteria bacterium | reverse complement strand
TTGGTCTTCCCGCGGCCGAGACGAAAGGCCAAGAGACGATCAGTCCGACGAGAATTCCGAGTTTCATCATGACTCCCTCCCTGCTTGGCGTCGTGCGATTCTATCCCGCGAGAAGTCGTTGAGTCGATTACCCGCAGCGTGGACCACGCGACCTGATGATGTGTGGCGCCTCGGTGGCGAGCATGTCGCACCTGCGTTACAGTCTTCCCGCAATGCCGATACGCTCTCTGGCGCGGCCGCTCCTTCTCTCGATGTTGACTCTCGGCTGGGACTGGCCGCAGTTTCGCGGGTCGAACGCCGCGGGTGTGAGCGAGGACACCGAGCTTCCGATCCATTTCGGCCCGGAGACGAACGTCGTGTGGAGGACCGAGCTTCCGTCCGGCCCGTCGTCTCCGTCGATCGCCGGAGAGAGAATCTTCCTGACGGGCGTCGACAACGAAAGGCTCTTCACTTTTGCCCTCGACCGTCGCACGGGACGCATCCTGTGGCGACGCGAAGCCCCGCGGCCCCGACGCCAAGTGCTCCAACCGAACAACAGCCCGGCATCTCCCACCCCGGCGACTGATGGCCGGAACGTCTACGTCTTCTTCGCCGACTTCGGGTTGCTCGCCTACGGGCCAGACGGCGAGGAGCTCTGGAGCCTTCCGCTCGGCCCATTCAACAATCCCTTCGGCCATGGCTCCTCTCCCATCCTTGCCGGTGATCTCGTACTGCAGGTATGCGATCAAGATGCTGGCGCTTTCGTGATTGCTGTGCACAAGGCGACCGGTGAAGTCCGTTGGAAGACCGAGCGCCCGCACGCGCAACGTGGCTATGCAACCCCCGTGCTCTACCGGCCTGGAGAAGAAGACGCGCTCCAGGTGCTCGTGGCCGGCTCCTACCAGCTGAATGCTTACGACGTCGCGAGCGGGACGCCGGTGTGGTGGCTCACCGGTCTTCCCTGGCAAATCAAACCGACGCCGGTCTTGGCGGATCACGCGGTCTACTTCGTCACGTCCTCGGGTGAATCCGATCCCGGCGAGCAGGAGATCGTCCCGAGCTTTCCCGAGGCCCTCGCTCAGCTCGACGAGAACCAGGATGGCAAGCTCGCGAAAGGCGAGCTCGTCGATTCCCGCGCGATCGGCCGTTTCGACGAGTACCTCGACTTGGACGATACGGGATTTCTGGAGGAGCGCGACTGGGCGCAGTTCCGGTTTAGGAGGCAGGGAATGAATTCCCTCTGGGCCTATCGGCTCGGCGGTGAAGGCGACATGACCGAAGGTAATTTCCTGTGGAAGAACCCCAGCGCTCTGCCCAATGTCCCCTCCCCGCTCTACTACCGCGGGGTCCTCTACACGCTCAAGGAGGGCGGGATACTGACGTCGTTCGACCCCGATACCGGCGAGATTCTCGAGCGGGGACGGCTTCGAGGGGCGCTGGGCGCCTACTTTTCCTCTCCGGTGGCCGCCGACGGGAAGATATACGCCGTGAGCGAGGAAGGTAACGTGGCGGTGGTCCGAGCGGGTGGTGACTGGGAGCTACTCGCAGTGAACCGACTGGACGACGGCACCAAAGCGACCCCGGCAATCGCGGACGGCAAGCTGTACATCCGAACCTACAGCGCCCTCTATAGCTTCTCCCAAAACCGCTGAGCTCCCGAGGCTCCTGCGGCTCGACGGGAAGACCCGGAGCTCAGAAGTCGGGACCCGCCTCCAGAAGCTTTTTTTCCAGGGGTTCCGCGATCTCATCCGGGATCTCGCGCGCGTAGAGGATCGAGGCCTCGAGCTTGCCTCGCCCTCGTCGTGCCGATTCGAGCGTTTCCGCGAGCCATCGCTCCGGGGCGTAACCGGTGATGATGGTCTTGTACTGCCACTCCATATTGGCCGGACGCCAGCGAAAAGCCACGGTCACCATCCATTTCATGGACTATCTTGCCTCCGAGCCGCCTTGCGGTGAGCCATCAGGACTCGGTCGACGAGCAGCGCCGACAGTCCCGTGGAACTCCGATAGTCGAGACATCTGGCGATCTCCTTCCTGGAGAGATGGCGGAGGACCACCGGATGCTCGGCGACGATCTCGCTGAAGCTGACTCCCCGGCACCGGGCATCCGTGGCCAGCTCGGTGACGAGCTCGTGGGCCCGATCCCTTCCCAGGGGCTCCGACAAGGCCATCAGCAGCGCTTCGGACGTCTGCAGGCCTCCGCCTCGCTCGAGGTTGCGCCGCATGTTGTCAGGCTTGACGATCAGTCCCTCGAGCAGGCGCTGCATGATGGACAACTGCGCCGAGGCGAGAAGACAGACTTCGGGGACGAACTTCCACGCGGTCTCTCCCTGGCGGTGATCATCCTCCCACTCGGCATGGACGTACTCCAGAGCCGCTCCCGCGTTGGAGCGGAGGAGGCGTCCGAGAAACACGATCGCTCCCGAAGCGACGGGATTCTGCTTGTGGGGCATCGCCGAGCTGCCGATTTTGCCCTCGGTGAACTCCGTGACCTCGTCGATCTCCGTCTGCTGGAGGTTATAGATGTTCTGCGCAATCTTCCCGAGAGTCGCGGAGAGGAGACACAAGAGCAGAACGAACTCGGCTAGCCGATCGCCTGCGGTCTTGACCGGTATCGCCGGAACTCCGAGGCCGAGTTTGGCCATGAGGTGTTTCTGCACCCGAAGTCCCTTGCGTCCCAGCGACGCAAGAGTGCCAACCGCGCCCCCGAACTCTCCAACGAGCACTCGCGGCCGGCTTGCGAGGAGCCTCTCCCGTTGCCGATTCACCTCGTCGAGCCACGTCGCCGCTTTGAAGCCGAAGGTGATGGGAATGGCGTGCTGGCCGTGAGTCCGACCCGCCATGATCGTCTCGCGATGGCGTTCGGCCAGATCCGCGAGCTGGTCGGCCACTTTGCCGACCTCCGCGGTCAACAGGTCGTAGGATTCCTTGATCTGGAGGATCATACCGGTGTCGAAGATGTTCTTGCTGGTGCAGCCCCAGTGGACGTAGCGTGCCGTTCGCGGAGAAACGGCTTTACGCAGAGCGTTCACCAGAGGAACGACGGGGTTCCAGGAGCGATCGAACTCCACCTTCATGGCGGCGAGATCGAGATTCTCGATCTTGGCTCTGCGTGAGATTTCTCGGGCGACGTTCTTGGGAATGACTCCCACCTCCGCCTCGGCTTCCGCGAGGGCTGCTTCCACATCGAGCCATCGCTGGTGGGTGGCCCGATCTGCCCAGATCTCCCGCATCCGCTCGGTACCGAAGCGGTCCTTGAAATAGAACGAGTCGAAAACCGTCGTAGGCATGGTTGCGTCAAACGCGATGGAAAAAGCCGGCGCGGTCGTGAAACCGGCGCCGGCACATCGGAACGATCTAAAAATGCAACTTGAGCCCCAGCTGGAACTGCAGGTTCTGGTAGCCCTGGCTGATCCGGAACTCGTCGTCGGCGGGGATCGGTGCGACCGCATTACCGCCGG
This sequence comes from Vicinamibacteria bacterium, assembly GCA_035620555.1. NCBI lineage: Bacteria > Pseudomonadati > Acidobacteriota > Vicinamibacteria > Vicinamibacteria bacterium. The sequence goes on along the minus strand of DASPGQ010000243.1, from coordinate 29,453 downwards.
AGTCGATCGTCACCGTTTCGGTGCGCTCCCGAACGTTGTCCCGGTTGAACAGGTTGAGGAAGTCTCCGAAGACTTCCAGCCGATAGCGGTCGCTGCTGAGGGGAAAGAACTGGGAGAAGCGGAAGTCCGCCTGGAAGAACGTCCCCAGGTTTCGATCCATGCGGTCCACGCCGACGGGGCGGTCGTTGGTGGACTGGCCGTCTCCATTGACGTCCCGATTGGAGCGGATGTTGAAGGGAAGTCCGCTATTGAGATTCACCACGAATCCGAGTTGAGTCTCGGTCGGGAGAGTCCATACGCCGCTGCTGATCCAGGTATGACGGACGTCGAAAGGCGTTCTCCCCTTGTCGCGACCGTTATCGGTGGGGTCGGAGTGGAACGGATCGCGGCTCCCGATGATCAGCCCCTGAAGGATGGCGTCGTCCTCGGCCTTGGCGAGCGTATAGAACGTGTTCAACGATAGATCTCGGGAAAGCCGTTTTCTCAAGCGAACCGTGAAGGCGTTATAGCTGGATTCTCCGATCGACTCGTACTGGCGTATGTGGTTGAAGGCGGGGTTGGCTCGGGTGTCGCCGTTGACCGCGGTGGCGAACACCGGTCGCCCGTCATCCAGGGACCCAGTCGGGTTGATCAGATTGACGTCGAGTGTCAAAGGGATGTTCCGGCCGAAGGCATTCACATAGGCGAGCTCGAAAGAAAGGTCGTCCTGAAGGGCCCGGCGGTACTGGACGGTGTTCTGGACGGAGTACTCGCTCCGGAAATCGGGAGACACCGTGTAGATGGTCGATGGGCTAGAGAAGAAACCCGCCCCCGCTGGCAGAGCGCCAGGAAAGGCCGGGGCGCCCGCGCTGGTGGGGTTCAGGACGAAATTGGTGAACTTCGGGTCGCCGTTCTGCTGGATCGCGTCGAGATAAATCCGGAGGTGCGGTGCATCGGTCATGACACCCGTCTGAAACGTCAAGACCGCCTTGCCTTCACCGGTCGTGTCCCAGGAAACCCCCACCCTCGGAGCGAAGTTGTTCTTGTCGATGCGAAACTCCTGTGACGCGGGATTGTTGGGCGCGGGAACGGCATCGGGGACTCGGTAGTAGTCATAGCGGACCCCGTACAGCACCTTCAGCCGGTCGTTCACCGACCAATCATCCTGGAAGTAGGCGGAGAAGAAGGTGGAGTCGAAGCTGAGGGTTGGGTCGCCGATGTTCTGGGCGAATGTCGTGTAAGCGAACGGGTCGATGCCGTCACGGGCGGCCTCGTAGGCTGCGATGCTGCCGAAGGTATAGGTGGTGTCGACCGAGCTTCGCCGGAAATCGTCCACCGCCTCGATGCTTCCTCCGAATTTGAAGGCGTGGTTGCCTCGGTAAAGGGTGAAGCTATCGGTGATTTGGAAGATCTTCTGCTCGAAGTTGTCGCCGTCGACGCCACCGAAGTTGGCCACTCCACTGATGGTGATCGCCGGCATCGACCCGCTGAAATCGTTCCTCACCCGGTCGGTCTTTCGATTGCTCCACTGTCCCCGGAGCTCGTTGAGCTTGTCGCCGCCGAACGAGGAGACGAGCTGGGCCGACACGCTGTTCGCACTATCGGCGAAGTCGACGGCCCGCTCGAGTGTGTTCAGACCACCGCCGATGTTGCTCGAGATCGGTTGATCGAACAAGGTGTAGCGGGCGCTCAAGCTGTGAGACGGATTTAGCTGGAAATCCCCTTTGACGATGAAGAACTGGGGCTCGGCTTGGGCGGGGATGACTCCGTCTCCGAGGGTGTCCGAGATTCCGAGCCGAGCCGCGTCCGCCGGGTCCACGGTAATGACCCGATCGGCGGAGAGATCTCTCTTGATGTACTCGTAGCCCACGTAGAAATGCGCGGCGTCTCTCCTTATCGGTCCTCCGAAAGTTCCAGTGAAGTTATCGACTTTCGTATCCGGTTTGGGAGCGCTCTCCGACAGAGTGAAGGGTCGCGCCGACATGCCCTGTCGACGGAACCGATAGCTCCCCGTCCCGCTGTATTGGTTCGTGCCCGAGGGGGTCACGACGTTGAATACCATGCCGGTGGTCTGGCCAAACTCGGGTGCCAAACCGCTGGTCACCACCTGGACTTCTTTGACGAAGATTTCCGATATGGGTTGCAGTCTGAGTCCAGGCCGATCTTTCTGAGTGTTCGTGTTCCCGTCGATCTGGTAGTTGGTGCGCATCTGGGTTCCGTTGGCGTTGACGCGGGGTACACCGAACTCCTCGTTCTCGTAGCCGGTCACGTTGGCCTGGAGGAGAGCGAAGTTGAAGGGATTCCTCGAGACCAGGGGAATGTTCCTGATCTCGCGCTCGTCGAGGAGACGCCCAAGATCCATTTTTGCCGGCTCGATGACCGGGGAGTCCGCTCCGACCGTGATGGTCTCGGTCACCTCGCCCACCTGCAGTGTGACGTTCACCGTCGCCGTCATTCCGGCGCTCAACTCGACACCCTCCTGGGTGAACCGAGAAAAACCGGAGAGCTCCGCCATGACGCGGTAGGTTCCGAGCGGCAGCAACTGGGCACGGTAGAGACCCGTCTCGTTCGTCACCACGGTGCGAGATGCCCCGGTGTCGAGGTTCGTAACCGTGACGCTCACGCCGGGTAGAACCCCTCCGGTTGCGTCTTTGATGACCCCCTCGATGGAAGCATTCACCGCCGATGCCTGGGCCAGGAGATGCGAGGGGGCTGCTTGAAAGGCGATCGCGGCGATCAAGGCGATGCGAGTCGATATCGTCATATCGGTAATCCTCTCTCGATAATCGGAAACCCGCGTGAGTTTGCTCGATGGGTACCCGGCAGCTTCGCTCGGGCGAGCCGCACCGTACCGTCTCGAGGGCTTCTACCGGGCTTTTCTGTCGGCACATGAAGGCCTATTGGCGTATAATGTTAAGCAAAAGGAGGGCTTTATCAATACTAAACTCTTCGTTGGAAACATGAGCTTCGACACGACCCAGAACGACCTCGAGAGCCTTTTTTCTCAGGTAGGCTCGATCATCGAGGTCTTCATGCCTACCGACCGAAACACAGGACGGCCCAGGGGATTTGCCTTCGTCAAGTTCACCGAGCAAGCAGAAGCCGAGGAGGCAATCAACCGCTTCGACGGATACGAACTGGGAGGACGGAACCTCCGCGTCAGTGAAGCCGAAGAGCGACCGCCTCGCTCGACTGGCTTTGCCGACGGTGGCTCCCCAGACCGCCCATACGGCAAGCGCGCGAATAAACCCAAAGGCAGTCGCCGCAACGTGCGCGCGCGCAAGCGGGGATTCTAACAGGTTCCCCAACTAATATGGAAGGCTCTCGCGGGCGAGACCGAGGGCCGATGAAGAGCGCTCGAGACTGATTCGAGCCGAGAACGTGAGCCGCGCGGGGAGGTGTCCCTCCACGACTCGCCGAGGAGAGAGACACATGGCAACCACACCCAGATCCGAATATCTCGGCTTCACGGTCGACGAACGCTGCCGCACGTACCGGCTACGGGTACGACAGCCCGATGGCGCATCCCGCGAGTTCACCGTGTCCATTGCGAATCGGGCTTTCCTCGCGAACCGAGTCCGGTATCAGGATGCGCCCGAGATCTGTTTTCTGAAGCTCGAGCGCGAGCTCATCGCCCAGGGAGGCGAAATGGAGCAGTCGCTCCTTCAGGTCAGCGACGACGAGCTCGACGAGTACCGAAGATCGCACGCCAAGAAACCGTCCCCCCATCGTCCGCGCCGGCAGATCAAGCCCTGAGGATGGGCAAGCCCGTTCACTTCTCCGGATGGGTGCCAACGCGCGCGAAGTCGCCGGCCTTTACGAACGACATCTTGTCTAGCTTCAAGTGGCGTTGCATCGCTTCGAGGATGTCCGAAGCGCTCAGCGCTCGAACCTCGGCCTCCAATCGACTCGCCCATTCCAGCGTGCGACCTTCGTAGCCGAGCGCGTTGAGTGAAGCGGCGAGCTCTCGCTCTTGAGCTCGGGAAAGCCGCCGCTGCTCGAGCCAGCCTTGTTTGGCAGCTGCGATCTCCTCGGCGCTGAACCCATCATCGAGAATCCGGGCTATCTCCTCCTTGAACGACGACTCCAGCCGTTCGGCGTGCTGGGGAGCGTAGATTGCATAGCAGAAGAATCGGCCGCTCTTCTCCCATGCGCTCGCGTCGAAAGTGCACCCGGCCCCGTAGCTCAGGCCTTCCTTCTGCCGAAGCCGGGTGGCGACACGGGAGTTGAGGAAGCCGCCGCCGGTCATGAAGTTGCCCAGGACGAGCGCCGGATAATCGGGATCCTCATCACGAATTTCCATCGGCAACCCCGCGAGGAACACCGCACTTTCCTTATCCGGGGCCTCGAGCTCCTCGATCAGGGGAGGTTTGTCCCGGTAGGGCGATTCGAGACGCGCGTAGGTGGATCCGCTCGTCCAACCTCCGAAGAGATCACGTAACGCCGACTCCAATTCGGTTGCGTCGAAGTCCCCGACGGCGGCGAGCTCGGCGTGCGACAGGCCGTAGAACCGGGTGTGGAACTCACGTATCTCGTCCAGCGTGACGGACTTGGTGCGTTCGATGCGCTCTTCGAGCGTGGGCACGTAACGAGGGTCCTCTTTCGGCCAATCCATCGAATGACGACGAAAAGCCGTCATGGCGATCTGCAACGGATCGCTTCTCGAATCTTCCAGCCGGGCAAGGGTCTCTTGTCTCAAGACCTCGAGCTCGGAGGAGGGAAAAGACGGATGGCGAAGAATCTCGGCGACGAGATCGAGCGCGGGGAGGAGGTTCTCGCGAGGGACTTCCAGCCGGACACCCGCCCGGCTCGCTTCACCGAAAAGGCGAAGATTGGCTCGGAGGCGATCGAGCTCGTCCTGGATTTCCTGGCGGCTCTTTGACTCGGTTCCGCGCAGCAACATCGGCGCTGTCAGCTCGCCGGCGCTTGCCCGGCCCCGCAAGTCGTCCGCATTGCCGAAGCGCAGGTCGAGCGCGATCTGGATGACACTCCCCCGCGTCTTCTTGGGTAATAGCGCGATGCGCAAGCCAGGCTCGATCTCGCTGCGTGCGGTGCGCGATTCGACCGCCTCGGGGGAGGGATCGAATGCCTCGCCCATCGCCAGCGTCTCCCTGCCTTTATAATCTTCGACCAGGGCGTCGATGTTGGGAGCTGCCGGGACCTCAGCGCGCAGGGGTTCCGTCGTCGGGATATAGAGTCCTACGGTGCGATTGATGCTCGCGAGATAAGCGACGGCGACGCGGTGAACGTCCTCCGGCGTGACTTTCTCCAGACGATCGCGATGGAGGAACATCAAGCGCCAATCGCCCATGGCTGCCCAGTTGGACAGCAGGATGGCCGCTCGCTCCGAGGCTCGCATCGTGGTGTCCCAGTCCTTCAGCCGGCTCGCTCGCGCTCGATCGATCTCTTCTTGCGTCGGTGGCTCTTCGATCACACGGTCGATTTCGCGCAGAAGAATGTCTCTGGCCTCGGCGAGCGAACCGTCTTTCCTGACCTCGGCAAGAGCGAAGAGGATGCCGGGGTCGGCGAGCTGGAATGCGAAAGATGAGGCCCGGGAGGCTTTCTGAGTTTCCACCAGCGCCTTATAGAGTCTTCCCGAAGGGGTGTCGCCGAGAACGAACGACAGAAGATCGATGGCGGCGAAGTCGGGATGCGATCCGGCGGGGACGTGGAAAGCCGCGCCGACAACTTGAACATCGCCCACACGCCGAAGGGTCACGGAGCGTTCGCCGTCCTGCGGAGGCTCCACAGTGTAGCTCGAAGGGAGCGTGCGAACCGGACGGGGAATGGTACCCAACTTTCGTCGCACGAGCTCGAGCGCCGCAGACTCGTCGAAGTTTCCCGCCACGATCAGGACGCTATTGTCGGGCTGGTACCACGTACGGTAGAAGGCCTGGAGGTTCTCGATGGGAACGTTCTCGATATCGGCTCGGGACCCAATGGTGGATTTTCCGTAGCTGTGCCAGAGATAGGCCGTCGAGAGCATCCTTTGCATGAGGACGTTCTGGGGGTAGTTTTCTCCCATCTCGAACTCGTTGCGGACAACCGTCATTTCCGAGTCCAAGTCCCTCCGGGCGATGAAGCTGTTCACCATTCGGTCGGCCTCGAGATCGAGGGCCCATTCGAGGTTCTCGTCGTTGGCGGGGAACGTCTCGAAGTAGTTCGTCCGGTCGTACCATGTCGTCCCGTTCGGCCGCGCCCCGTGTTCCGTCAGCTCCTGGGGAATGTCCGGATGCGCGGGGGTCCCTTTGAAGACCAGGTGCTCGAGCAGGTGCGCCATCCCCGTCTCGCCATAGCCTTCGTGCTTGGAACCCACGAGATAGGTGATGTTCACGGTAATCGTCAGTTTGGATGGGTCGGGAAAGAGCAGCAGGCGCAGTCCGTTGTCGAGCCGGTACTCGGTGATCCCTTCGACCGAGGCGACCCGTTGGATTCCTTCGGGTAAGGAGACGTCTTGAGTGCTCGATGGAAGAGCGAGCGAAGAGACCAGGAAGACTCCCAAGAAAAAAAGCCAGGCACTCAGATGCGGCATCGTCCTCCTCCAGCAGTCCGACTCCACGCATCTTACTTCGTCGCCCCAAGCAGGGTGATGAAAAACTCAGCCCACCCTGCGCGAGCGGAGCGTTCGACTTCGCCAAGGCTTCGTCGAAACCGCGCCGAAGCCCGGAGGGCGCAGGCGGGAGCCCGGCGCAATCGTCCGCCATCGGGCTGCTTCGTGGGCATGAGATGTGAGCACGCAGTGCGAATAATTGCCGCGCCGTAGGCAGTCCGAGCCGTGGCGGCCCGATCAATCGCGGGTCCCGCCACGGCATTGAATACTAGAGTGCCGCACCGAACGCCCGGATGGTGTAGCCTTGCCTTGTTCAGAGGAGAGAAACCATGCACCTGCGCCGCATCCTTGTTCCGACGGACTTTTCCGGAGCGGCCGAGCGCGCCCTCGAGCAGGCGATGGTGCTCGGGCGCCGATACCAGGCCGAGATTCACCTGCTGCATCGACCGGTTTACCGCGTTCCCGAGCTGCCACCGCCCGACATCGACGGAAAGCAACGGGCGGAAGCGCTCGATCGGATTTTGAGTCAGTATTTCGAGGATCCGCGACGTGAGGCGGAGGAGCATCTCGGGCGACTCGTGAAGAGAGTCCGGGAGAGCGGCTTGGCGGCGGATTCTACCCTGGAGGGCGCACGCGAGCCCTACAATGCGATCGCGCGGTTGGCAGAGGATTGGAAGCCCGATCTCGTCTGTATGGGCAGTCATGGAAGGGAGGGGATCGAGAAGCTTCTGATGGGAAGCGTCGCGGAGAAGGTGCTGCGGCATCTCTCCTGCCAGGTGCTGATGCTTCGCGACAGCACGGCGATAGCGGGGGAAAGCGGTTCGTTGCGGGTTCTCGTTCCCGTGGATTTCAGCGAGCATTCGCAGCGCGCCCTGGGCGTGGCTCGCGAGCTCGCGACCGATTTCGGCGGGAGGCTCCACCTGCTGCACGTGGTCGAGCTCCTCCACACCCCCTTCGCGCCCGGCGGCTTGACGAGTCCTCTCGAGGCCGAGCCCGAGCTTCGGGGAAAGCTTCAGGATGCGCTACGCGGCATGCTCGGCGAAACGCCCGGAGAGGTCACGGTGGCGGACGGGAACATCGCCGGACAGATTCTTCACGAGCGGGAGAAGCACGCGGACGAGATCGTCGTGATGGGCTCGCGCGGTCTCTCAGGCTTGAAGCACCTGCTGATAGGAAGCGTCGCCGAGCGCGTCGCGCGCTTCTGCGAGGCGCCCGTATGGGTCGTGAAATAACGTTCCCGGGGCCCGGATGCCGCCGCTCCGTCCGGGTTACTCCGGGGTGGAGTGTGGGTGTGGATTGGTGTACCAGAAGGGTGCCTGCTCCTGGAGGCGCAGGTCGAGGTGCCCGAAACGGGACGGGCCCAGCACCGTCCCCGCGTTGGCCCCTTCGTTTTCCCGCACGGAGCTGAGTCATGTGGAAACGAGGATCCTTCCTCCTCGTGGTCCCGGCGTTCCTTGCCTTCGTCGGTCCCGCGCTCGGTCGGGCGCAGGAAGTTCCTTTCGAGTTCGAAGCTCCGGCACGCATCGTTGCCGTGGGTGATGTCCATGGGGCTTACGACAACTTCGTCAGGGCGCTTACGAGAACGGGACTCGTCGATGACGGGCACCAATGGATCGGCGGTGCCTCCCATCTGGTGCAGACGGGCGATGTGCTCGACCGGGGGGCGGAATCACGCAAAGTCATGGACCTCTTGATGTCCCTCGAAGGTCAAGCGCAGGCGGCTGGTGGGAGAGTCCACGCCCTCATCGGAAACCACGAGCTCTGGAACGCCGTGGGACACCTCCCCTACGTTTCCGAGGGAGAGCTAGAAGCCTTCGCGACTGACCGAGACGAGGAGCTTCGCAAAGAGTCCGGACTCGACGCTCATCCGGGAGAGCTCGCCCTTCGCGAGGCCTATGGCCCAGAGGGAGTCTACGGGAGATGGATCCGGAAGAACAACGCGGCGGTGAAGATCGGAGACTACGTCTTCGTCCACGGAGGGATTATGTCCCCTAGTGCGGAGCTCGGTCTTGGAGAGCTCAACCGCCTCGTACGAGAAGCAATGAATGAGACAAGCTGGCCGACGAGCTTCGCCAACGAGGACGACGGCCCGCTCCTCACGCGTTTCTATTCGAGCGATGACCTCCTTGCCGAGGAGCTTCCCGCCCGCGAAGCCGAGCTCGAGGTCGTGCTCCAATCCCTAGGCGCCCGAGCGATGATCATGGGTCACACCGTGACGTACGGGCTCATCGAGCCGCGCTTCGACGGTCGCGCGGTTCTCATCGATGCCGGCATGCTCGACGTCTATTTCGGCGGCCGCGTGGCAGCCCTGGTGATCGAGGGAGATCGCTTCTCGGCCGTGTACGATAAGGGATCGGTCCCCTTGTCAAGGACCCTCGAAGGGGAGGAGGGTGCGCTCTACCTGGAAGCGGTCGCCGCCGCGTCGCCCGACGACGCCGCTCTCGGTCATTGGCTCGGCGTCGTCCGATGCCGTGAGGGGCGTCTTGCCGAAGGGTTGGCGCTGCACGAGACCGTCGGCGTTCTGGAATCGGACGTGCGCATTCCTTACATCTGGCGACGCGACGCCGCGGATTGCTTCGAGAAAGCGGGCGAAGCGGCCAGGGCGAAGGACCTCCGCATCGCCTACCTCGAGGAGCTCGGCAAGGTTCCCGGGCCCTACTATTGGAATCGGTTTGCCCGGGAAAGCCTGCGGTTCGGCTACGACGTCGATCAGGCGTTCGATGCGGCCGCGCGCGCGGCCTCGGCAGCGCCAAAAAATGCCGCCTTCAAGGAGACGCTCGCCTGGGCGTATCTCGAGAAGGGTGACGCCCGGCGGGCTCAGCGGGTCCTGACGGCGGCACGACGCCTCCGCGACGGCGAGAGTTTCGAGAGTCTGTTTCTGATGGGCCGCGCCCATCTGCTGCTGGGGAACGAGGAGCAAGCGCTCGCGAGCTTTCGGGACGCAGAGCGCGTCGAGCCCGGTCGCCCCGAGGTCGAGGCGGCGATCGCGAAGCTGGTCGAGAAAGAGTGAGGAGGTGACCGATGCCGACTCCGTGGTGGATCCCCATGATCTGGGCGGTCACCGCGATCGCGCAACCCGGCAAGGCCTCGATCTGGGTCGATGGGGTTCGATTTTCCCCGAACGAGACCGAGGTCTTCACCGACACCGTTGCCAAGATGGTGAGCGGAAAACGCGTCGAGATGGCCGATCGGCTCGAGGACGCCGACCTGCTCCTCCGGCTACGACTCGTCTCGACCCGCGCCGATATTACGGTCGGCGAGGAAGCTCGTCCTAGCAACTATGGTCTCGATCCCGCCGAGATAGAGGTCGATGCGCCGCCGACATCGGGCAGTTCGGCGAACGTCGAATGGACGCTGGTCGATATCGTCGGTGACCGCGTCATTCAGGAGAAGAGCGTCCGCTGTCGTCTTCCGTTGACCGAGCGCGATCGCTTGCAGGCTCCCATGCTGCGCGCGAGTCTCTCGGACGCGACGGACGAGGCCGAGAGATGGTTCGACGAGCGAGCGCCTGACGCCGTGCCGCCGGTGTTTGGACCGTCGGACGAAGAGCGACGTGCGCTCGGGCCTTCCGAGCTTGCGCACGTGCTCCGGCGAGAAGCGGCGGGAGCCTTGTTACGGGGGTACGAAGAGACGGGCTTGACACTGCTGGCCGATGCCCAGGCGCTCTACAAGCAGACGGGCCTTCGGCACGATGAGGGCCTGACGTGGGAGCGGCTCGCCGCGTCGATGCTCTCGACCGGACGGCCCGTCGAGACGGCGCTTTCCTACGCGGAGCAAGCGGTCAAGGTTGCGAGAGAATCGAGCGATTCTCGGGCCGAGCTGTGCGCTCTCGTGACGCTTGCCGTTGGCGAGGCCACACGCTACGACTACCCGCGCGCGCTCGAGATCCTCCAGGTCGCACGACGCATGGGTCGAAACGAGGGCGACATCGCGACCGAATCGGTAGTGCTCGCGGACATCGCTGCTCTCACCGCGGTTCGGGGTCGCTTCGATGCCGCAAGAGCTCAGCAGGAGCAAGCTCTCGCTCTTCTCGAGCGGGGAAGCCCGCGAATTGAAGCTCGACTCAAGCTCGCAATGGCCGTGGTTCAATCTCATCTGGACGCGCGCGACCGGTCCGAGACTCTCGGCGAGCTTTTGCGCCTTCGCGAGGTGGCCCGTCAGACGAACGACCTCGGGCTCGATAGGGACGTCGCTTTCGTTCTGGCGAACGTGCGGTTCAACACGACGGATTTGACCCTGTTGAACGAGGGAGAACTGGACGCGGTCCGCGCGCTCAAGCTCTCTCGCCGGCTCGGCGACCGAAGGGGTGAGGCCGCGGCACTCGCACTGCTGGGGGCGTTTTCCCTAAAACTTCTCCGGCCCGCGGAGGGTGCGGAGTACCTCGGCCGCGCTCTCGAAAGCGCCCGGGAGAACGGCTACGTCGAGATCGCGATCGATTCTCTCCACCTTCTCGGCGAGATGGCGCCGAGCGCGGAGAGGGGAGTCCTGTTCCTCGACGATGTGCTCCTGCTGCGCCGCGAAACGGGCGACCTGCCCGGTCAGATCCGCACGCTCTCGGACCAGAGCCGTTTGCTCGCGGGGCTCGGAGAGGGCGACGGCGCGTGGGCGAAGTACCGGGAAGCCGTCAACATTCTCGGGCGTTACGTCGAGGAGCGGCTCGGCGACCCCTTCAAGGAGGACATTCGCTCGAGCTTCATCGACACGCTGAAGACTCTCGTCGCCACGAGGGCGGAGGCTCCCTTTCTCGAAAGGTATCTCGAGATGCGCCACCTGATGATCACGCGAGAGCCCGCGTGGATGGAGGAGATGCGATGACCCTGTGCGCCTTGATTGCCATCCTCACCGCGACGCAGATTTCAGAGCGCGAAATCTTTCTGCTCGAGGCGGCGATCGTCGGGCAACAGGTGATCGAGACGGGCATCACGCTTCCCGAGATGCTGGAGCTCGAGAGAAACGGAGTCCGTCGACGCGCCGCCTTCAAGACTCGCGACATCGAGATCCCAAATCAACTCGTCACCGTGGGACGTGAGCAGCAGCATGGCCTGAGAGATTCCTGGAAATTCGAGGTCGCGGCGTACGAGCTGGACAAGCTGCTCGGGGTCGGGATGGTTCCGGTAACGGTCGTGAGATCGATTGACGATCACCAGGGAGCGGTCATCGACTGGGTGGACGGTGTGCTGCCCGCGTTCGAAACATCCCCCGAGGGATTCCGCCTCGACGAGTGGGAAGACGAGGTCGCCACCATCTGGGTGTTCGACTACCTTGCGTACAACATCGATCGGACACCCGACAATCTCCTGATCACCGAAGGATTCGAGGTCCGCTTGATCGATCACTCGCGCGCTTTTCAGCGATTCGTCGTGCCGATGCGCCCGCTCGTTCGCTTCCCGAAAAGGGTCATCGATGCACTTCGGATTCTGGGAGCGGACGACTTTCGATCGGCTCTCGGAGAGTATCTGACACGAGAAGAGCTCGAGGCTCTTCTCGAGAGACGAAAGCGCGTCCTCGAGCGAGTCGACGAGCTCTTGTCCAAACGAGCGGAGTCCGAGGTTCTCTTCTGAGACTTGACTTTGTCGGTGCGAGCGGACAACGTTGGGCCCGAACGAAAACCGCTCAGGGAGGAGACTATGGCGGCCATCAAGATCATCGAGGTGCTAGGTACGTCGGAAAAGTCCTGGGAAGACGCTGCGGAAGAAGCTCTCAAGGAGGCGAAGAAGAGCGTTCGGAACATCACCGGGCTCGAGCTCGTCTCGCAGACTGCCAAAATCAAAAACGGCGCCGTTTCCGAGTACCACGCGACCTGCAAGATCGCGTTCAAGGTCGATTGACGGCGTCGCGATTCCCCGGGTCGGCCGTTCGGGGCTGATTGCACCAATCTCGGCCGGACGCGTGCGATGCGTCGAGCCGGATGGGCGGGGTAATCTGGCCGGTGCGTGCCGGCCGCCGCGCTCTTCGGGTCGTTCCCACCAAGGCACTCCGGGCGGATAACGACGGGTCCTGCAGCTTTACCGACAAACTGTTACGATCCCGGCGACGGAGGCGATGATGATCAAGAAAGCCGCGCTTTCACTCCTCGGTACGGGAATCGCCGTTTACGCCCTCGGCCAGGGCCTCTCGGCGCTGCGCCAGAAGGCGCTCGCGGAGCCCTTCAAGGGAGTCACGACCAGCGGCACGATTCGCCCGGGACTGTTCCCCATCCGCGCGACGGGCGTTTCGACCGAGCCGGTAAAAACCGCTGCAGAAACGTTTCTCTCATCTCTCACTCGGGAGCAGCGAGAGAAGACGCGGTTTCCCGTCGACGATATCGAATGGCGGAAGTGGGACAACGTGCACCGAGCGCCGCGTGAGGGAGTTCCCTTCGGCGAGATGGACGCGCCTCAACGGGAGTCCGCTTACGGGTTGCTGCGCGCGAGCTTGAGCGCCAAGGGACTGGAGAAGACCCGCAACGTCATGCGACTGAACGAGCACCTTGCGGAGCTTGTGTCGAACCACGAGGAGTACGGTGAAGGTCTCTACTTCATCACCGTGATGGGCGAGCCCTCGATGACCGAGCCCTGGGGTTGGCAGCTCGACGGCCATCATCTCGTGATCAATTACGCGATCCTCGGCGATCAGGTGGTCATGACACCTACGTTCATGGGCTCGGAGCCGGTGGAGGCTCTGTCGGGAAAGTACGCGGGCACGTCGGTTCTTCAAGACGAACAGAACAAGGGGCTCGAGCTCGTGCAGTCACTCGACCCCGCGCAACGGGCTCTCGCCATCCTCGATATCGAGAAGACGCGAGGAAACGCTCTCGCCCAGGCGTACAACGACAACCTGGTTCTCGACTACGCCGGGATCCCGGCGAGCAAGCTCACTCAGGCTCAGCAGACGCTGCTTCTCGGCGTGATCGAGGAGTACGTCGGCAACCTGCGCGACGGGCACGCGAAGATCCGGATGGAAGAAGTGAGGACCCATCTCGACGAGACCTACTTCGCCTGGATTGGAGACGCCGGTCCGGACGCGGTCTTCTACTATCGAGTTCACAGTCCCGTGATCCTCGTCGAGTTCGACCATCAGGGGCCCATCGCCCTCGACGGTCAAAGAGACGTGCCAACCCGACGGCACGTTCACTCCGTGGTCCGCACGCCCAACGGCAACGATTACGGCAAGGATCTTCTCCGGCAACACTATGAGACGCACAAGCACGATCCCACTCACGGGCACGTGCCTTGAGATCGAAACCGGCGGCGCTTACTAGCCGCGTTTCGCGGCGTTGCGGAGTGCGCCACACCTGAAGACGCCATAGCCGGGAGTCGCTGTGAGCGCGCCGAGAGCGGTCGTCTTCGCGCTTCTCGCGGTACTCTCGGTCCTCGCCAAAGTCTACCTGGCGGGTCTCGGTCACAACTTCGATCTGGAATCCTGGGCCCTGTTCGCTCAGCTCATCCAGGACGGGAAGAACGTGTACGCGGAGACCTACCGAAACCCCTACGGGCCCGTTTGGGGCTACGTCTGCGCGGTCACCAGCACCCTTCAAGTTCTGTTGCTCAAAAGCCACTCACTAGAAGATTTCCACCGTCTGATTGCGCTGTGGCTCTCGCTCGTGGACGTCGGCATCGCTTTCTTGCTGGTCCGTCGCTTTTCGATGGTCGTCGGAGCTCTGTTTCTCCTCAACCCGGTCTCTTTGCTGGTCAGCGGTTTCCATTCGCAATTCGACAATCTCGCGGTTCTTTTCGCGCTTGCCGCCTGCATCCTTCTCGACCGCGACCGAGATGCGTCCATCGCGAGAACGGCTCTTGCCCTGTCGTTGCTCGGGCTGTCTCTCGCGGTGAAGCACGTTCTCATTTTCTTGCCCTTCTGGTTCTTCATTCGCCCCCAATCGTCACGGCCGAGACGGCTCGCAACCCTGACCCCGCTCCTGATCTTTGGCGCGAGCTTTCTTCCGTTCATTCGGGACGAGCGCGGTCTCGAGGGCGTCATCGAGCACGTCTTCCTGTACGACTCGTTCCATCTCGACGGGTTCTTCCCCCGGCTGGTCGACACCGTGATTCCGGTGAAGACGATCGAAGCGCTCTTTTCCTGGGTGCCGGTCTTCTCCGGATTCAAGCTCGTGTTTCTGCTGGCGATGTTGCTGGCCGGGTTGGCTGTCCGATTCGAGAGCTACACGGCGCAGCTCCTCGTATATCTCGTTGCCATGGTCGTGTTCGCGAGCGCCAACGCCGACCAGTACCTCGCCATTCCCCTGGCGGCCTGCTGCGTATTCTGGCGAAGGCTTACGATGTGGTGGTACGTGTCGCTCAGCACGCTCTTCCTTGCGGCCTCGCCGGCGAACATCGGCATGCTGCCCGGCATGAGCACCTACGCGGACGCCGTGCGCACGCTCGGTCTCGATCGGTCCCATCCCATCGCCGCCCTGCTGGTGTTCCTGGCTTCCTACGTATTCAAGATTGGGCGCCCGCGAGGGGCGAAGCGCATTGCGCGTTGAGGGTCCGCCGGAGCGCTTGCGCCCTCTGACCGCGCTTTGGAGCGCGGGCCAGCGTCGAGGAAACCTGCCTCCTAAGGGCTCGAGCGGCCCTGAAGCGTCAGAGATTCGGGACTCAAGATCTGCAGGTTGGGGTCGATGCCGAGTGTCACGGGAGCATCCAGCCCGAAATGGACGCCGTTGTCGAGACCGACCATTGCCCCAGCGAACAACGTGAAACTTCCAGGCATCTCCACCGAAAAGTCGGGACCCAACTGTGCGGTGTGGCACGTATACCAGGTCACCGGAGAGGTGATCACGTCATTGGCCAGGACCAGAGGGCTACAGCCGATGAACTCGAAGGCGCCACTGTCGCAATCTCCCACTCGGCCGGCGCCGCGCTGATCCTCGGGCAGGCCGCATGGCCCCGCGGCATCGATGGCATTGCTGCCCGCCAAAATCTCGTGGGTCATCGTGGGACCGCCATTGTCCTTGAGCACCGGGTCCAAGCCGGTGAGCGTGTCCGGGATCGTGCCGCAGGTCATGTCCGTCGCGAAGTTGTTCCCTCCGTCAGTGACGGGGTCGCCGCCGCAGTTCCCGCCCATCGTGTTGGCGAACAGGCTGTTGATGAGGCTCAGGGGCGCTGAGTAGCCATTGAAGATGCCCCCACCATCGGGACCCGCCGAACTTGGGCTCGCCGTGTTGCCTGACACCGTGGTGTTGGTCAGGGTCATGGAGATTCCGTTGAAGATGCCCCCGCCAAAGCCTCGGAGGCTGTAGTCCAAGGGGTCGACGGCCGTGTTGCCTGACACCGTGGTGTTGGTCAGGGTGGCGGTGCCCGCCGAACCGCGGGCGGACAGACCGCCCCCGAGCGCGACGTCGATCGGGTTGGGTGTGACGCTGTTGCCCGAGATCGTGCTGTCGGTGACGACCACGGTACCGCCGTAGGTCCCGATGCCCCCGCCGGCATAGAGGGCCGCGTTTTCCGACACTGTAGTTCGGGTCACGGTAAGGTTGCTGGCAATATTGTAGATGCCTCCGCCGGCATAGGTGGCCGTGTTGTCCGACACAAGGCTGTCGTACACGTACAGACCAGCCCCGTAGTATCCAAAGTAGCCGTTGAGAATGCCCCCACCCCGGGTGGTGGCCGTGTTGCCCGACACCGTGCTGCTCGTCAGGGTCAAGATGGCGGCGTTGGCGATGCCCCCGCCGGCAACGCCCACCGTGTTGCCCGACACCGTGGTGTTGGTCAGGGTCAACGTGCCATTGACGTTGACTACGCCACCGCCGAAAGACGCGGTGTTGTCCGACACTGTGCTGTTCGTTAAGCCCGCGATACCGCCATTGTTGAAGACGCCCCCTCCGGAATCCGTCGCCGTGTTGCCCGTCACCGTGGAGTTGTTCAGCGTCAGGCTCCCGCCATAGTTCAAGATGCCCGCAGCGTCGTGTAGCGCACCGTTGCTGACAGTCGTGTTGTCGAGGGTCAGAGTACCGGTTGGTCCCACGTGGAAGATCCGGAACTCCGGCACCATTGCACCCCCATCGCGCATTACGGTGAAGCTGTTTCCCTTGATGGTGATGTCCGTCGAGACGCTGGGTAACCCGTTGCCCAGTCCATCGAGGGTGTTGTTCACTTCCGTAAGGGTCACGTCGCCGCTCAGGTGAATCTCGTCCGCCCCCGAGCCCGCGGTGCATCCGCCCACGGCCATATCGGTATTGGCGGCGTCGATCGCATCCACTAAGGTGCAGCCACCGTCCACCGTGATCACCGCCGGGAACGCCGTCTGCTGCATCACCACGAGCAGAGCCACCACCAGATGCCCGGGTCTGCGGGCCGTGCGCCCCTTCCGCCGCCGCGTGCGAGCCGTCATCGGACGCCTCCTTCTTCACTGAGTGGAGTACCAGCTTCTGAGGAGAGATCCTTAAGATGTGGTGGGCACCATACTCCCGCACACTGCCTGGGTCAAGCACAACATCCCCTTTGGCGGGCTCGATTCGCCGCTCGGAGCGGCGGGGCTCGCTCGGGAATCGAAAGTATCGCGAATGCGAGACGCAATCCTCACCGCGCCGATCCCGATCCCATGGTCCACCCCGAATCCTGTATCGTACGGTTGCTTTGGAGTGACCCAATTGCGCCATCTCATTGCGTCCCAGTACTCGCGAAACCAGGTCCCCGGAGGTTTGCCGTGTCGCCGGGAGACAACAGGACTCGTTGCTTAGGGATTCGCAGCACGTGACGCCAAGAAAAATGGGACTCAGAGCTGCTTTCGCCGCGATGGCCCTCTACGCTTCCGCCGCCGTGGCCCAGGATCCACAGACCGAAGCCCAGGAGTGGTTCCGCGAGGCGCGCTTCGGAATGTTCATCCACTGGGGCGTCTACAGCCTTCTGGGAAAAGGGGAGTGGGTGATGGAGAACGACCGGATGACGGTCGAAGAATACGAAAAGCTTCCCTCGCGATTCGACCCGGTGGACTACGACCCGGCCGAATGGGTACGCATCGCGAAGGATGCGGGAATGCGCTACATCACCATCACGTCCAAGCACCACGACGGCTTCGCGATGTGGGACTCGAAGGTCAGCGACTACGACATCGTGGAGCGGACGCCTTACGGAAAGGACGTCTTGAAGACGCTCGCCGAGGAATGCCGGAAAGCCGGTTTGAAGCTCTTCCTCTATCACTCGCACCTCGACTGGCATCACTTCGACTACTACCCTCGAGGAAAGACGGGGCGCCATGCCGGGCGGCCGGAGTCGGGAAGCTTCGACGCCTATCTCGAGTACATGAATGCCCAGGTGGCCGAGCTCGCGGGGGGAGACTACGGTGAGCTCGGAGGGTTCTGGTTCGACGGCTGGTGGGATCAGCACGTAAACGAGGCCGACAAGAACGACCGTTCGACTCACGTCGACTGGAAGCTCGAGGAGACCTACGACCTCATCCATCGGCTTCAGCCTGGAGCACTCATCGGGAACAACCACCACGTGGCCCCATTTGAGGGCGAGGGGTTCCAGATGTTCGAGCGCGACCTTCCGGGCGCCAACACCTTCGGCTACAACACGACGGAGGTGGGTACCCTGCCCCTCGAAACCTGCGACACCACCAACGGCTCCTGGGGATTCAATGCCTCGGACCGGGATTTCAAGAGCACGAAGGATCTCGTTCACTATCTCGTCCGCGCCGCGGGTCACGACGCGAACCTGCTTTTGAACGTCGGGCCGACACCCGAGGGGACGATTCCTTCCGAGGCGGTGGATCGGCTTCGCGAGATCGGCGTCTGGACTCGTACCTTCGGCGAGACGATCTACGGTACTCGGGGCGGTCCGATGCGCCCTCAGTCCTGGGGAGTGGCGACGTCGAGAGACGGCGTCGTCTACGTTCACGTTCTTTCCGCGGATGCCCCCGAGCGCCTGGTCCTTCCCGGAACCGCGGACCTCGCACTGAAGGACGCTCGCCTCTTTGGATCCGGCCGCGCGATCGGTTTCACGCGTCAGCCTGACATAGTCTTGCAGCTACCTCCAGACGATCGGAATCCCATCGACACCATCGTCGTCTTGCGCCCGACGCGGTAGCCGAGTCGAATCGCGACGGGCTTCTCCTCGCGCTTTGCGGCTACTCGGTCGTAAGCGCTCTGACCGGCTGGATGCGGGAGGCTTTCCGCGCGGGAAGGTAGGTCGCGGCAAACGCCACGGCCGCGAGGACGGTGACGACGGTCAGCACCATCTGGAGTGTGACGCCGGTCGTGCTCACGAACGTCGAGCCCACGAGCCGGGTAAGGGCGAAGGCGAAGGGCGTTCCCAGGAGGAGGCCGAAGAGGGCGAGTCGCATTCCCTGCCGGGTGACGAGCCCTACGACGTCTCTTCCCGCGGCGCCCAGCGCCATGCGGATTCCGATCTCCCGCGTCTTCTGGGCGACGCCATGGGCCATGACCCCGTAGATACCTATCGCCGAGAGTAACAACGCGGTCGAGGCGAAGATGGTGAGAACGACGGCAATGATCCTGGGACCGGAGAGCTCGGTTTCGATGTGCTCCGCCAGGGTCTGGACCTTGCTCACCGGCTGCTCGGGATCGACGGCCCAGATCGCCGAGCGCAGGTCGGGCGCGAGAGCGGAGGGGTCCCCTTGCACCCGGAGGGCGAAGCTCTTCGTCCGAACCGGCTGTTGCTCCATCGGAAGATAGATCACCGGTCCGAGCTTTCCGCCTTCATCGGGCATCCTCGCCTGATAGATGGTCTCCGAGACGCCGACGATGCGGCGCGGTGTGCCCTTCACGACCAGCCGCTTTCCCAGCGGATCCTCATCGGGAAAGAACTTCTCGACGAAGCTCTCGTTGACCACCGCGACCGGCTCCGAGTCCTCTCGATCCGCCAGGGTCACTCCGCGACCCGCGCGGATCGACACCCCAAGGGTGGTGAAGTAGGTCGCGTTAACCGCCTGGAAGCCGCTGACCGGTTCCTCGTTGTGCCGCAGCGGCGCGCGTCCTTCGATGGTGAATTCCGTCGCACCCGAGGCTCGGCTTCGCGGAAGCTCGTTCATCACCGCGACCCCGGTGACACCGGGAATCTCCGAAAGCCGGACGGAGACCTCGTGGTAGAAGCGCCGGACGTCGGCGTCGTCGGGATGCCGATCCTCCGAGAGGGTGAGCTGCGCGGTCAGAAGGCGATTCACCTCGAATCCGGGGTCGGGCATGATGTACTCGCGGAAGATGTTCATGAGAGCTCCGGAACCGATGAGAAGCGCGAGAGCGGCCCCGATCTCGGCGACGACGAAGGCGTTCCGGAGCCGATTCCGTTTGCGGGTAGCGGTCCCGCCGCGGCTCGACTCCCCCAGGGCTTCGCGGAGATCGTCGGCGAAAGTGTGAAGGGCGGGCGCGATCCCGAAGATCATTCCCGCGATCATCGACGTCGCGAGCGTATAGAGGAGCACCGTTCGGTCCATTTCCGGAAGAAACGAAAGTGGAAGCTCGGCGGGCATGGACTGCCTCACCCATCGCACGCTGTAAACCGAGAGAAACGCACCCAGGGCCCCTCCCAGGAGGGCGAGAATCGAGCTCTCGGTCAGGAGCTGCCGCAGGATACGCGACCGCCCGGCTCCGAGCGCGCTGCGAACCGCCACTTCCCTCTGTCGGGCCTCGGCGCGCGCGAGGAGAAGATTCGCGATATTGGCGCAGGCGATCAGAAGAACGAATCCCGACACGGTGAGCAGGATGTACATGAGGAGCGTGTCCGTCCGGCCAGGGAAGTAGTCGCGGAGGGGCATGGTGATGGCGCGATAGCCTTCGTTTTGCTCCGGAAGCTCCCCCGCGAGCTGGCTCGAGATCGCGGTAATCTCGGCTTCCGCTTCCTCGGGCGTGCGACCCTCCTTCAGGCGGCCCAAGACCAGGAGCGCACGCTCGCGATCCGAGCTCCGGTCCTCCCAGCTCGTGGGAACGAAGAGGTCCACATTTGCGGGAAGGAAATCGAAGTCCTGAGGCATCACTCCGACGACCTCGAAGCCCTTACCGTCGATGGTGACCACCTCGCCGAGAATCGAACGAGAGGCGGCGAAGTAGCGTTGCCAGAATGGATAGGAGAGAACGGCGACATTTCCCGCGCCGGCGACTCCCTCCTTCTCGTCGAAGTCTCGGCCGAGCAGAGGGCTTCGATCGAGGACGCGGAACGTCTCGGGGCTCATCTTCACCAGGCGCACCCTCTCCGGCTCGTCTCCGCCGGTCAGATTCGCTGGCAGCACGTCGTAGGCGACCAGGCGATCGAAGACGGTGGCCCGTGCCCGATAGTCGAGAAAGTTCCCGGGAGAGACCCATTCATCGTCCGTGCTCTTCGCGTGGATTTCAGAGATCAGGACCAGCTCGTCCTGGTCCGGAAACGGGAACGGGGCGAAGAGAAAGCCATTGGCCACCGCGAACGTCGTGGTATTGGCCGAGATTCCCAGGGCGAGGGAGGCTGCAGCCACCGCGGCCACGACCGGGGTTTTCGTCAGCATTCGGAGGCCGTACCGCATATCGAGGAGAAAGTCACGCATACTAACGATTACGAAGATTGCTCGCCCCGGGTTTCCGGAACTTTACCGCGGGAGGATCCGAGACATTGAGGTCGCGCCTGCCCCACGCGATAATGACGGATCGATGAGGAAGGGCACCTGCCTACCCTTCTTGAAAAGGGTCGTCGCGTTGGCGAGCTCGCTTGCGGTGATGGGATGCGAACGTCCGATCGACCTTACGGAGCTCGTGGCGGGCGCAGGCAAGACGTCGCCGGGAGCGGTCTTTGCCGCCTTTCGTGACCACTCCGAATGGACCGGGGAGATCGAGCTCGGAGGGCAAACCCTTCCGTCGATCACGCCGCCGTTTCCGTCCGAGATCACCTTCGACGTCGTCCTCCCCGATCATGCCGAGCTCGAGATGTCCGTGGGTTTGCTGACCGAGCGACGCATTCCCAGAGCCCGCGTTGACTTCGAGGCCGACCTGGAAATCGGTCAAGAAACGATTTCGATCTTCCGCCGCGAGGTGCGAGAGATGGACCACAACCGGTTCCACCCCGCGCGGGTCGATCTCGGCGCCTGGGGGGGCAAGCCCGTTCGACTCACTCTCAGGGCCCGGCCGATGGTGTCGACTCCCCGAGCTCCCTGGGCGGATCGGATTCTCACCGCCTGGGGAAACCCCGTCATCAAGCCAAGAGCGATACAGCCCTTGGCCGAATCGGAGCGTCCGTCCTTCGTCGTTCTTCTCGTGGATACTCTGCGTGCTGATTTCACCGGCGCCTACGGCTTCCCCGGACCCATTTCTCCAGCGATCGATCGGTTGGCGCTGGAGTCGGTCGTTTTCGAGAACTGCTTCGCCAACGCTCCATGGACCAAACCCTCGGTCGCGACGCTCTTCACGTCACTCTATCCCGAGGTCCATACCGTGAAGGAGATGGGATTGCGGGAATGGGATGGCGACGCCGGGCAGCTGGAAGCTCTGCCCCAGGAAGCCGAGACCCTTGCCGAGCTTCTCCAGGAGGCCGGCTACGATACCGCAGCCTTCGTAAGCAACCCTTTCGTCTCCCCCCGGTACGGGTTTTCGCAAGGTTTCGATGTCTTCGAACGGCGGGTAAAAACAACCACGATCTTGAAGGCAGCGAGGCAATGGATCGACGAACGAGGAGACACTTCAGCTCCGTTTTTTCTCTACCTGCACTTCATGGACGTTCACGGGCCCTACGACCCGTCCCGAAGAGACTTCGAGACCATTCGCGATCTCGTCGACCCGGGCATCGACGCTCGGCTGACCACGGAAGAATATGCTCACATCCCGGCCTATTTGAGGGACACGGATTGGGCCGATGACGAGGAACGTTTCCGACTGAGATCCTGGCACGCCAAGTACGGAGCCGGCGTGATTGGTTTCGACCGGAAGGTCGGTCCGTTTCTCGATGACCTGCGGAACCGGGGCATTCTCGATCGTACCTACGTCGTGTTCACCTCCGATCACGGAGAAGAGCTGATGGAGCATGGAGGCTGGAATCATGGCGAGAATCTATTCGATCATCAGCTCCACGTCCCGCTTCTAATTCGGAAGCCTCTGTCGGAGGACGCCGGACGGCGCGTCGATTCCCTGGTAAGCCTGATCGATCTCATGCCGTCGCTCTTGAGCCTCGCCCGAATCGACGAGTTTCCTGCCGCGGCTGGTCGCGACATTTCACCGCTCTTGGGGAACGAGGGCGACGTTCCACCGCAACCGGTATTCGCCTCGGCGGTCATCGGAAGTCCCGATTTGCATGGTGTGCGGACGCCGCGGCAGAAGCTTCTGTGGAATTTTTCGGGCAACGCCATTGCCATTTACGATCTCGTCGCCGACCCGCGCGAGCTCGACGAGAGGGGGAGCTCTCACGACCAGATTTCTGTCGAGCTTTTGAAGCAGTATCTCCGGGAGCACATGATCGATCTGACCGCGCGGGGCTCTTTGACGCCGGATACGATACCGCTCACCGACGAGCTTCGGGACCAGTTGAAGGCCCTCGGCTACGTTCGGTAGATTCTCTTCCTTCAGCGGTCGGCCTGCAGATGCGCCTCGAGGAACCAGAGCATCTTGTCCGCGCCCCGGGAAACCTCGGTGAAGAGGTCCGCGGTATCCGCGTCGCCCGCCTCGTCGGCGGCGTCGATGGCTTTCCGGACTGCCTGACCAAAGGCCGCGACCGAGCCAGAGAGCTCTTCGAGGTGCTCTTTGCCTTGAACCAGATCCAGGCCGTAGCTTCCGAGGCGAGTTCGTCCGGACACGCCCTTCAACGTTCCGTCGGCAATACCGCCGAGGGCTACCGCCCGCTCGGCCATGAGGTCCACCCACTCCGACGCCTCGTCATAGAGCTTGTCAAAAAGCTCGTGAAGGGAGATGAACGAAGGTCCCTTGACGTTCCAGTGGGCTTGCTTCGCCTGAAGGGCGAGGTGAATCGCGTCGGCAAGATTCTGATTGAGGAGGCCAATGATCTTCTCGCGGGTGGCCTCGTTGAGATCGTTCTTGGTCCTGTGCTTCACGGTCATTCTGTCTTTCTCCTTTTCCTCCCATTTCGCTTTCGCCCTCGTAGCACGACCTGATACTCGGAAACCTCGAAGTCTCCAAGCTTCGAAACGTCGGATACGCGGATCTCGTTCCACGGCACGTCGTAGATCCTTCCGGTCCTCTCATCGATGAAGTGATGGTGGCTCGTGACGTTGGCATCGAAAACCGCGTGTCCCCCGGTCATCGAGAAGCCCCGGAGCAAACCTTTCTCGACGAAGAGGTTGAGCGTGTTGTAGATCGTGCCCCGGGATACCATCGGAAAGCGTTTGCGGACTCGTGCGAAGACCTCTTCGGCCGAGGGGTGATCGTGTGTGTGAAGGACGTAGCTGGCGACCGCGACCCGCTGGGCAGACGGCTTGATGCCGTGATCGCGCAACAGGGGAGCGTCGTCATGGGTCATGTGGCTATAATAGATCTAAAATTAGACAAAGTCCAATTGTACTCGCAAGATCCCGCATAGGACCCGAAAGAGGTATCGGCGCGCTGGCCGGTGGGTTCATGATCCTCGCCGCTGCCGAGTCTGCAAGTCTTCGAGCGTGCGGCGGAATCGTGCCGACGGGTCCCAGATGATCAGCGGCTCTCCGCGGGGCGGAGCCATCCTGAGAAACGAGACGCGAGAAAGGAGCGGGCGTCGAGCGCCAGGCTGAACAGGGCCGGGACCAGAATCAAAGTGAACAACGTGGAGACCACGAGCCCTCCGACCACCACGCTTCCGAGACCACGATAGAGCTCGGATCCCGCACCGGGGAAGAGCACGAGGGGCAACATGCCGAAGACCGAGGTGCTCACGCTCATGAAGATCGGCCGGATGCGGTTTCGCACCGCCTCGCGGATCGCATCCTCGGGAGACATGCTCTCCTCCCGCATATGGTTCAACGACTGGTGGACGATGAGGATCGCATTGTTGACGACCGTTCCCACCAGGATGATGAAGCCAAGCATCGTGAGGACGTCGAGCGCCTGCAGAGTGAAGAGGTTCACCGCGGCTAACCCCAGGATGCCGCCGAAGGCCGCGAGCGGCACGCTGACCATGATGACCAGCGGGTAGAGAAAGCTCTCGAACAGAGCCGACATCAACAGGTACGTAATCACGATCGCCAGGAGGAAGTCCCACTTCAAGGTGGTGGCGGCCTGTGAAAGCTTGTCCGCGGTACCACTCAGCCTCACCCGGTAGAGCCCCCCGAGCTCACCGTCCCGGCGCAAGGGCTCGAAGACCTCCGCGTCCAGAATCTCCATGGCTTGCTCGAGCGGCATCGTTTCCGCCGGCGTGATTCGAAGCGTAACCGCGCGCTCGCGCTCCCGGTGGTTGATCTGGACCGGACCGTTGACTTCTTCGACCTCGGCGACCGAGCCGAGAGTCACGAGCTCGCCCGCGGGTGTGGCGATGGGTAGCTCCGCGAGCCGATGGGTGCGGCGCTCGCCATGGCCTTCGCCAACGACCTTGAGATCGATCTCCCGCCCGTCGAGCTGGTAGTCGCTGGCCTTGGCGCCGTCCACGAGGGCGCTTACCGCGAAGCCGAGCTCTCGATTGGAGAGGCCGAGCTCCGCGGCACGGCGGCGGTGCGTGACGACGCGAATCTCGGGGTTATCGAGATCGAGCCCCGGGATCGGCCGCCCTTGAGCGCCGGGAAGCACCTGCATCGTCTTCATGAAGATACTGCCTCCGAGCGCCATCAGCTTCTGGAGATCCGGGCCGGTCACATCGATGTCGATGTTCCGCCCCTCGTCGAAGCCCCGTTCGAAGATGCTTCTCTGATTCACCACGACGATCGCCCCGGGAAGCTTCTGGTTAAGGCTCATCATCAGTGGGATGAGCTCGCGGGTGCGCAGAGGATCCCGCGCTCTGACGCCGATGAACGCCTGGTTGTGGAGTGTGACGAAGAAGAAACCCCCGATTCCGCCGCCCGGCTGCTGGCGGGCTTCGGGTGAGCCGGGCTCCGACTCCCACAGCGCCTTGAGGTCCTGCTCGTACAAGGATCGGAGGGCCGACACCTCGTCCAGGTTGTAGCCCGGGGGAGGCAGCATGATGCCGAACAGAAAGTTGTTGTTACCCACCGGGAGATATTCCGTCTTCGGCATGAGGAGCAAGCTTCCGCCGACGGCGACGATGAGGAACCCCGAGACGATCGCGAGTCGCCTCGGGATCGACGCGTTGATCCAGGCGACCATGCCACTCACGAGATCGGCGAATCGGCCCGCCTTGGAGAGCAGCCGGCCGAAGCGCCCCGGCGCGCGGCGGTTGCTCGTCGCCGTCCGCAGGATTCTCGCGGAAAGGCTGGGAATAACCGTGATCGAGACGACCAGGCTCAGAGCGACGGCACAGCTTATGGCGAGGGCGATGTCACCGAAGAGCTGCCCTACCTCTTCCTGGATGAAGATCACCGGAACGAACACCGCGATGGTCGTCAAAGTGCTCGCGAGAACGGCGCCCCACACCTCCCGGGCGCCGTCGTAGGCCGCGCTGAAGAGCGGTTTGCCCATTTGTCGGTGGCGGTAGATGTTCTCCAGCACCACGATGGAGTTGTCCACCACCATACCCACGGCGAAGGCCATTCCCGCCAGGCTGATCACGTTCACCGTGCGGCCAAAGGCGTACATCATGAGGAAGGTGCCAATAACGCTGATCGGAATGGCGACCGCGATCACGAGCGTGCTCGAGCCGCTTCTCAGATAGAGCAGCAAAACCACGATCGCCAGGATGCCGCCCACGACCAGACTCTGCTGCACGAGCGTGATGGCACTCTCCACGTACTCGGTCTCGTCGTACACTTGAACGAGCCGAAGCCCTCGAGCCCCAAGGAGATCGTTGTTCAGACGGTCGACGGCGTCTCTGAGTCCCTCCATGACCTCGAGCACGTTCGAGCCCGTCTCGCGGATCGCGTTGATGGCAATGACTTGCTGGCCACGAGTAAAGACCTTGGCCGCGGGTTTGCGAAATCCAATTTCCGCCCGGGCCACGTCGCGGACGTATACGGGTACTCCGTCGCGAACGGCCACGACGATGTTCTCGACCTCGCTAGGCGAGGCGTACTCACCGATGGTGCGGACGACGTAACGTCTCTTTCCCTCGTCGAAGTCGCCCCCGCTGTAATTGCGGTTCTCGCGCTCGAGCGCGCTGCCGAGCTCCGTCCAGCCAATGCGGCGCGCGGCGAGCTTCGCCGGGTCGACGATGACCTGAAGCTCACGCTCTCTGCCGCCAAAGATGTTCGCGAGGCCGATGCCCGGAACCCGTTCGAGGGCAGGCTTGACGGTCTCGTCCATGAAGTCGTAGAGGGTCGAGATGTCTCCGTCGTAGCCATTCTCTTCCGTCGGGACGAGCATGAACCAGGCGACGGCGTTCTCGGCGAAGCCGACGCTCGTGATGATGGGCTTCTCTGCATCGCTCGGATAGGACGGGACTTGCTGCAATCGGTTGGAGACCCTCAGGAGAGCGGCATCGATGTCCGTTCCCACGGGAAATGTGAGCGTGATGGTCCCCTGGCTATCGGAGCTCGTGCTCTCCATCTCCAGGAGCCCTTCCAGCGACTTGAGCTGTTCCTCCTGCTCGTCCACGATCTCGCGCTCGATCTCTTGAGGGCTGGCGCCGGGCCAAATGGTCGTGACGGTGATGTTCGGATCCTGGACCTCGGGCGTCAGCTGCACGGGAATCTGGAAGAGCGCGAGCGTCCCGAACAGCACGAGCAGCAACACTCCGACCGCGGTCGAAGTCGGAAACTTGATGGCGCTGTCGATTACCTTCATGGCTCAGGGTATCGGAGGGCCTCGGCAACAACCTTCTGGCCGGGTCGGATGCGCTCGTTACCTCGGGTGATGACCTTCGCGCCCTCGGGGAGCTGACCGTCCACGACCACCCACTGCCCGACGCCGATCCCGGTCGAGACCGGCACCTGGCTCACCGTCTGATCTTCGCCGAGAACGTAGACGAAACGGTCTCCGCCACGGGAGATGACCGCGTCTTTCGGAACGAGCTGCTCGGGTCGATGCTTGCCGGCTTCGAGCTGGACCTGGGCCAACATGCCCACGCCAATGACTCCGTCCGGGTTCTCGACCCGGATGCGCATCGGGAACGTTCGCGACGCGTCGTTGGCCTTGGGCACCAGGCTCACGACCCGTCCTTCGAGCTCCAACTCGGGAAGCGTCTCGAAACGGATCGCCGCCGTTGCTCCCGATCGAATCTGCGCGTAGTGGCGCTCGGGAACGTCGATGCGAATCTCGAGTACATAGGGCGATATCAGCTCGACCACGGTCGCACCTTTCGCAATCCACTCCCCCACCTCGGTGGCTTCACGGGTGACGACGCCCGAGAAAGGGGCCCGAATGGTGGATCGTTCGATGTCGAGCTCGGTACGTTGGATCTCGGCTTGCAGACGGTCGGCACGACCGCGCCAGGCCTCGTGCTCGAAGCGGGCATCGTCGAGCTGCTCCCGGGAGAGGACCTCCTGGTCGTGGAGCTCCTGGGCTCTTTCGAGCTGGCGTTCAGCGAGCGCCAGGCGCGCTTCGGCCTCACGCTTGTCGGCACGCGCCCGCACGAGCACGAGCTCGAGCTCGGCGCTTCGTAGTTTGGCCAGGGGCGCGTCCTTCTTGACGTGCTGACCTTCTCGCACGAAGAGCTCATCAACGACCCCCTCGACTTCGCTGGCCACTTGGCTCGATTTCGGAGCCTCGACCGTCCCCGGCAGATCGATGGCGCGTGCGACCGCTTGCGAGCGTACTTCGGTGTAACTCACGCGGCTCAGCGGCCCGTCGTCGCTTGCGAGGACCTGGCCTGCGGCAAGAAGCGGCAGGCTCGCGAAGAATCTCCACATCGTGTCAACTACCTCGACTTTCCAACAGGGGCCATCAGACCCAGTTTGATTTGCTTGATGATCGTGGTGAACTCGCGAGGACCCTGGGAGCGAGCGATCTGCAAGCCCCCCTGTAGTGCGGCGAGCAGCACCACGGCCCGCTCTTCGGGCGAGCCCTCGAAATCCATCGATCCGGTCGACCTTCCCTCGGCGAGCACGCGAGCCAGCCAGCGTTTAGGCGTCTCGTACAACTGGCGGAGAACGTCTCGCGCCGCCTCGGGAAGCAGGTTCAATTCGGCCTGAAGCGAGCCCAGCGGACAAATCTTGTTGCCTGATTCCATTATGGCGGTGATGGAATCCAGATAGGCTTCCAGTTTTTCCCAAGGCGTGTGCTGGTTGGCGTCGATTTCGTCGAGTCGCTTCTTTTGCCCGAGACGATAGCGCTCGGTGAGCGCCACCAGGAGATCGTCTTTCGTGGGGAAATGATGATGAATGCTCGCCTTT
Source organism: Vicinamibacteria bacterium (assembly GCA_035620555.1). Lineage (NCBI taxonomy): Bacteria > Pseudomonadati > Acidobacteriota > Vicinamibacteria > Vicinamibacteria bacterium. The sequence continues at coordinate 667 of DASPGQ010000243.1, read as the reverse complement.
CGAATGCCCAGCCGATCGGACAGATCCTGGTAGCTGAACGAGGTGAAGCTCCGAGTCAGGAGGAGCTCCGACGCCACCCGCAGAATCTGAGCCTTTCGGTCGTGCACGTCCTCCAGCCTACCTCGGGGTAGCTCTGGCCACAAATGGTATCGGCTTTTTCAAGCAATTATTTACGTCGATCGAACCAACCTACTAAGAGGTAGGTTGTAAGCTTCACTCACAGTGAGGTTTCTCTGAGATAGCACCAGTGTAACCAAACGTTCACCCGAAGCCGGAAGACGAATGTAAGACCCACCGCGTGGACCGGGTCATCCCGGTATACGGGAGAGCTCCGGTACCCGTTCCCTTTGCGCTCGATCGGACAATTGCCAACTCTGGCAGGAGCCGCGGGCGGTACGTTAGAATCGCGGCCCGATGCGCTCGGGCTTCCTTTCCAGTCTTGTTCTCGGAGTATGCGCGCTCCCTTCGGCGAGACTGATGGCGGCGACGCGACATCTCGTCCCGAACCGAGTGGACCCAGGTGTCATCTTCGTCGACGGCGTGCTCGACGAGGCGGAGTGGGGCGAGGCACCTATCGCGAGCGAGTTCGTTCAGAACGATCCCCGAGAAGGTGAGCCAGCGACGTTCGAGACCGAGGTCCGGATCCTCTACGATGACGAGAACCTCT
>DASPGQ010000242.1 GCA_035620555.1 Vicinamibacteria bacterium | reverse complement strand
TCCGCGCTCGACGACGAGCGACGCGTCGGCGAACACACGGTTGCCTCCGTAACTCTTGAAGATGTTCTCGAGCTCGATCACGGCTCGGCCCGAGCGAGGCGGCTCGGGCAGCCGGAGTCGCATGAGCTTGCGTTCGGGAGGGACCTCGATGAGAGTGATCTTCTCGAGCATCTTCACCCGACTCTGGACCTGTTTCGCCTTGGTAGCCTTGGCACGGAAGCGGTCGATGAACCGCTTCATGCGCTCGATCTCTTCCCGCTGGCGCGAGGCCTTGGCGCGCAGCTCGGCGAGGTTGTTCGCCCGCACCTCGAGGTACTTGGTGTAGTTTCCGGTGTAATCGACGAGCTTGCGTCGATCGATCTCGGTGATTCGGTTGACGATCTGATCGAGAAAGTAGCGGTCGTGGGAGACCATCACGACGGCGTGCGGGTAGTCGGCGAGGAACGCTTCGAGCCAGTTCCGCGCCTCGAGATCCAGGTGATTCGTGGGCTCGTCGAGAAGGAGCACGTCGGGCCGCGACAGCAGGAGCTTCGCCAGGGCGATGCGCATCTGCCAGCCGCCGCTGAAGCTCTCCGTCGGCGCCACGAGATCGTTCGTGGTGAAGCCGAGCCCGAGCAGGACTTCTTCCGATTGCGACTCGATGGTGAACCCGCCCCGGCGGTCCCACTCCTCGCGGCATTCGCCGTAGCGCTCGAGCACTCGATGGTGCTCGTCGCTCGAAGGGTCGATCGTTTCCATGCGCTCCTCGAGCGCCTTCATCTCCTCCCCGAGAGAGAGAACGTCATCGAATGCCGATAGAGCCTCATCCCGGAGCGTCTTGCCGGAGTGGCTCAGGCCGTCCTGGGGCAAGTATCCGACCGTGGTCCCCCTCGGCATGGTGACCTTGCCGTCGTCGGGATGCTCTGCCCGCACCACGAGCCGAAGAAGCGTCGTCTTTCCCGAGCCGTTCGGTCCGCTCAGCCCGACGCGATCGCCATCCGACACATTCCAGGTGACTCGGTCGAAAATGACCCTTCCGGCGAAGCTCTTCGTAAGCTCTTGAATCTGAAACATATCGACAACACAAAAACGGCTCCGACCCTCGCGAGTCGGAACCGGTCTCACTATAATAGCTTGTTTCGCAGAAGGTTGCCCCAACATGAAGACGTACTTCCCCCTTTTCGCACTTCTCCTCGTGAGCCAGCCCGATGACCCGAGCCGGCACGCCAACCGCGGCGTCGCGCTGCTCGAGCAGTTCCGTTTCGCCGAGGCAGCCGCCGAGTTCGAGCAGGTAGTAGCGCTCGACCCCGGCTCCGTTTCCGGCTACGTCAACCTCGGCATCGCCTACTTCAACGAAAGGGACTTCGAGCGCTCGCGGGTCGCCCTCGAACGCGCGCTCGGCCTCGCTCCGGAGAACCCCTACGTGCACTACAACCTGGGGCTCATCGACAAGCTCCAGGGCGAGACCGAACGAGCGCTTTCGTATTTCGAGAAGGTGAAGTCCATCGATCCGATGGACTCGATGACCCACTATTACCTCGGGTCCCTCTACGCCAACCTGGGACGGCTCGAGGATGCCGAAGCGAGCCTGAGGCGAACGATCGAGCTCCAGCCGTCCAACGAGTCCGCGCATTTCAGCCTCGGAAACGTCCTCATCCGCCAGGGGCGGCGCGAGGAAGGTCAGCGGGAGCTCATGCTCTTTCGAGAGTTGAAGGAGAGCTTCCCCGCCGATGCCGCCTCTGCCGGGCTGCAGTACACCGAGCTCGGCCCCTACGCCGAGGCGATGGAGGCGCGCGGCGAGCCCCTCCAGCCTCGCGCGAACGAGCCGGTGCGGGCGAACGGCCTGAGCTTCGTCGATGCAACCGAGGACGTCGGCCTCGTTCTCGAGGCGCTCCGAATCGAGCCACCTCCACGAAGTATCCCCGTGTCGGCTTACGACGCCGATTGGATCCGGAAAGTCGCCCTTCCGCCTCTCGGAACGGGGCTCGTCTTCCGGGATCTCGACGACGACGACGATCCGGACGTCGTCTTCGTTCGCGACGGGGCGCCCATCTTCTTCCGAAACGTCGGCGGGAGGTTCGAGCGCGTCGAAGGGAGCGGTCTTCCGAGCGAAGGTTCCTTCGTGGGCGTCGTCAGCGGAGACATCGACAACGACCTCGACGCCGACCTGTATCTTACCGGTGTCGGGGCGAACGCTCTGTTCCTGAACGACGGCGCGGGCCGCTTCTCGGCATCGGCCGACGAGACCGTTCGCGGCGACGACGTTTCGGTGTCGGCGAGCCTCGCGGACGTCGACCATGACGGGGACCTCGATATCTACGTGGCCAACTTTCTCGCGAAGCAGGCACCCGAGGGCGTGGATCGACTGGACGTTCCATTCGATCTCCCCGGCGCACCGAACCGTCTCTACCGGAACAACGGCAACGGCACCTTCACCGAAACGGCGCGGGAAACGCGCACCGATGGTGGAGCGAAACGGAGTCTCGTCGCTCTCTTCTCCGATCTCGACGAAGATCGGGACATCGATTTCATCGTGGTGAACGACGGCGCCCCGAGCGACCTGTTCTCCAACGATCGCGTGGGGACCTTCACCGAATCGGCCGTCGACTTCGGTGTCGAGACCGGCACAAGGACCCGCGGAGTCGACTCGGGCGATTTCGACCGTGACGGCTTCTTCGATCTCTTCTTCACCGCCGAAGGCTCGAGCCTCAACCTGCTCCTCCGAGGGGCGGCCGGCGACGGCTTCCGGCCCGACGTGCTCTCGACCGGATTGCTCGCGGCCGGCGCACCCGGGGCCCGATATGGCGCTTCGTTCCTCGATGCGGACAACGACGTCGATCTCGATCTCGCCCTGGTGGTCAACGAGGCGGAGGCTCTGGCGGCTTGTTACGAGAGCTTGCCGAGTGGCTTCGTCCGGGCCGCCAATCTGCGAGCCAGCGTGAGCGGCGAGGGAAGAGGGCTCGCGGTGGCCGATGTGGACTCCGACGGCGATCTCGACCTGCTCGTCGGCACGAACCGCGGAGAGCTCGCCTACTTCCGAAACGAAGCAGGGAGCCGGAACGCTCACGTGCGCATCAGGGCGCAGGGACTTCGAAGCAATCTCGACGGACTCGGCACCAAAGTCGAGGTGAGGGTCGGCGACGCGAGCCTCAGGCGCGAAGTTCGCTCGACCAGCGGTTATTTCTCCCAGAGCGAGCTTCCGCTCCATTTTGGGCTCGGGAACGCTCAGGCTCCCGACTACGTGCGTTTTCTGTGGCCGGGGGGCGTCAAGCAAATCGAGATGGACCTCGCTTCCGGCGTGACCGCGAAGATCGAGGAGTTGAACCGCAAGGGAACGTCCTGCCCCATCCTCTATGCCTGGGACGGTGAGAAAGTCCGCTTCGTCACCGACTTTCTCGGCGGAAGCGCCATCGGCAACCTCCTCGCGCCCGGCGTCTTCAACACCCCCGACACCGACGAGATCGTGAAGCTCGAGGCCTTCCCCATGACTCCTCGTGACGGGGCGTACGACATCAGGTGGGTGAACCAGCTCGAGGAGGTCATCCTGTACGACAAGGCAGCCCTTCTGGCCGTCGATCATCCGAAGGAGGTCGAGGTCTTCGCGAACGAGAGGCTCATGCCCGGACCGCCCTACCCCGAGCACCGTTTCTACGCGGTGCGGGACGTGCGCAGCGTGGCCGGGGCAGTCGACCACCGGGGCACGGACGTGACCGAGCGCCTGCGGTCCAAGGACCGTCGGTACCCCGACGGCTTCGCGCTCCTGCCGTTCAAGGGCTATGCGGAGGAGCACACCCTCACGCTCGATCTCGGCGCGATCGAGGAGGGCGCGCACTACGTGCTGCTTCTCTATGGCTGGGTGGATTATGCCGACTCCAGCTCGAACCTGGCCGCTTCCCAGGCGGGCGTCCGGCTCGTGACGCCCTATCTCGAAGCGGGTGACGGCTCGGGACGCTTCGATCGAAATCTTCCTCAAATGGGATTTCCCGCCGGTCTTCCGAAGACGATGCTCGTGGATCTGGAAGGTCTCGTGGATCGGAAGCGGTCTCACCTCCGCATCACGACGAGCATGAGACTCTACTGGGACTGGATTGGAGTCGCCGAGGTCGTTCCCGATGCGAGGCTCACCGTGACCGAGCTTACCCCCTCGACCGCGAAGCTCGGCTTTTTGGGCTATCCGGCACCGTTTGATCCCGACGGCCGGGCGCCGTCTCTCTACACCTACGATACGATACGGCCCGACGATCTGTGGGACGCCCACGAGGGCGCTTACACGCGTTACGGCGACGTCTCCGAGCTTCTCGACACGATCGACGATCGTTACGTGATCACCCGTCACGGTGATGAAGTCCGCCTCGGTTTCGAGGCCTCCCGGCTCCCCGAGCTTGCCGCGGGGCGCACCCGGAGCTTTTTCGCCCTCGCGGACGGCTTCGGGAAGGACATGGATCTGAACTCGGCGCGCCCCCACCACATCGAGCCTCTTCCGTTCCACGGAATGCCGTCGTATCCGTACCCCGATGAGACCGAGTTCCCGGAAACGGAGTCCCTTCTTCGTTATCGCCAGGAGTACAACACTCGATACGTCGGACCTCGCGATCGATGACGCATAGCCGGCTGGCCGCATTCGGCTTGGCGCTCGCCGCAGGGGCTTGCGGTGGCGGACGAGAGCCCGAGGCCCCCGTCGATCTTCTCGGCCTCACCTACGTCGTATTCTCACCGACCGAAGAGGAGGAGCTTCGATCGCCGATCGACTTTTCCGGGGACATAAGGCCTGCCCTGGTCGCGCCCACTCCCGCCGAGTTCCGCTACCGAGTCACCGTTCCCGCGGAAGGGTTCCTCACGTTCGCGATGGGCATAGCCCAAGCGCCGCACGCGAGAGGGGACGAGCCGCTCCCCGGAGCCCGAATGCGTTTTCGCGTGCGTGCCGGGGACAAAGTCGTCGACGACGTTCTCTTCGACCGCGAGATCCACGTTGGCCGGCGGGGACGCTGGATCGACCAGAGCGTGGATCTCGGTCGGCACGGGGGCCGGGAGATCTGGCTCTCGCTCGAGACGTCGTTTCCCGGCTACGAGGCGGTGGAAGGCGCACCGCCTCTTCCACTCGTCGGTGTGTTCGCCGACCCCGCGCTTCACGATCGGGGCCGACACCCGCGCTCCCGAGGCGTCGTGATCGTCTCGATCGACACCCTTCGCCGTGACCACACGAGCCTCTATGGCTATCCGAGACGCACCACCCCCGGACTCGAGGCCTTGTCGTCGGACGCGCTCGTCTTCGAGGATGCGGTGAGCACGTCCTCCTGGACGCTTCCCGCCCACGCGTCGCTCTTGACGTCGACCGTTCCGAGCGTGCACGGCGCCTCTGACCTCCACGTCGGACTCTCCCCCGAATGGCCGAATCTGGCGCAGCTCCTCCGTGACAATGGATTCTTCACTCAGGCGATCGTGACGCACTTGTACCTCTCGCGTCATTACGGCTTCGGGACGGGTTTCGATCGCCACCGCTATCTTCCCGAGACGCGCGCCGAAGAGGTTACCGACCAGGCAATACGGTTTCTGCATGCGTGGGCCGACCGCGATTTCTTCTTGTTCGTTCATTACTACGACCCGCACTGGCACTACGATCCGCCCGCTCCCTACGACGACGTTTTCGACCCTCGCTACGAGGGTGAAGCCACGGGAATCTGGTGGGATTTCAAGGAGCTCACCGCGGAGGAGATCGAACCTTCCGACCTTCACCACATCCAGGCGCTCTATGACGGAGAGATCCTCTACACCGACCGACATGTCGAACGGCTGTTCCAGGAGATGAAACGTCTGGGCGTGTTCGAGGAGTCGATCATCGTCGTGACGTCCGATCACGGCGAGGAGTTTCTCGAGCACGGCGGGTGGGAGCACCAGAAGACGCTCTACGAGGAACAGCTACGAATTCCCCTCGTCGTGAAGCTTCCGCTCTCCCTCGGCCATCCGAACGGACGGGTCGAGGCACAAGTCAGCCTCATCGACGTTGCGCCCACGGTCGCGCAGGTTCTCGGGGTCGAAGTCCCGGAGACGTTCCAAGGGCGAAGTCTCCTCGATGGCGATGAGCCGGTCGAGGCCTGGTCGGAGACGGAGCACACCCTCGACGGCTCGCATCTGATCGCCATGCGTCGAGGAGCGTCGGGCGACAAGGTAATCTACACGTTAAAAGGGAACGAAGTGGGAGTTCGCGTGTTCGATCTGCTGGCGGACCCCGAGGAGCGAAACGGAGAGGAGGGCGACTCAGGCCGTCTCTCCCAAGCACTGGACGCTTACCTGACCGCAGCCACGGCACGCCGGGCGGGGAAAAGCGCCAGTCCCAAGGTCGAGCTAACCCCCGAGGAGGTCGAACGGCTTCGAGCGCTCGGTTACATTCCCTGAACGTTTTTCGCCTTGACGAGCCGCGTTCTCTGGTATTCTATCGAGGGACTGGCGCCGTGTTGAGCGGCGCCAGTCGGAGTCTTTTGAACGAAACAAGATGGACGTCGAGCATTTTCGGATACGCGCCGAGCTTTACCGCCTGCTCCTCGATGAGGAGGCCGGAGCCGCCTCGTCGCTCGTCCCCCGTATGCTCGCCGATCCCGACTCGCTGACTCCCGAGATACGCTGGTGCCTTCTGTACCTGATCCGGGGAATCGGATACCTGGCCGCCCGTAACAAGCTTCTGGGACAGGGCGGGCTTCTCGACACGATCGCCGAGGAGTTCGAGATCGCACGCACACGGACGAAGCGGGTGGATCTCATCTGGTACGACATCGTCCAGGAAGACCCCGATCACTGGATTCAGCGCTACGAATCCACCGACGTCCGCTATTCGCTTGGTGAGCTCGAGTGGCTCAACGAGCTGCTCGGACGTTTGTGGCAGGTCGAACGGCAGCGACTCGCCCTGTCCGAGCCACCTCTCCCTCCTCTCGTTCTCCGGCGCAAACTGCCTCCACCAGAACGAAGGAGCTCCTTCGTCGCCACATCACGGGAATAGAGGATCGAGCGGACAGTCGCCTCTCTAAAGCTGGAACCCGCTCCTGGGATCCTTACTGGCCTTCGCCCGCCTGAAGGTCTTGGAGGAACTTCTTTACTTCCTCCGCCTGAGGTCCGTTGGGCTCGAGCTCGAGGTACTTCAGGAAATGCGTCTTGGCTCCGGCGTTGTCATCCCGCTGCGCCGCGAGGCTTCCCAGGATGTAGTGGGCTTGCGCGGACTGGGGTGCGTTGGGTTTGGCGGTCAAAAACTGCTGGAGATGGGAGATGGCTTTGTCCTGTGCCGCCGTGGCGTCGGGAGAGCCCTCCGCCATGCGGATGGCAACCGACCCGACCATGAAATGGGCGTCGGGAGAGAACGTGTCGTCGGGCTTGAGCTCGAGGTACTTCGAGAGTCTCTCTTCGGCTTTCACCCACTCCTGCCGGTTGAAGTTGATCCTGCCGGCGAAGTAGTACGGGTTAGGAAGCGCCGGGTCGAGCTGGATCACCTTCCCGAAGGCGGCTTCGGCCGGGCCCTCGCGGTTGGCTCGCATCAGAGCGACTCCGAGCATGTACTGAACTTCCTTGTCGTTCGGCTTGGCAGAGGCCGCCTTCTCCAGAAGCGGAATGGCCTGCGTGTTCTCGGCGCGAGCCAAACATAATCCACCTTCTCGGTTCGCGTGGCCGATCATCTCCGCCGCATCCTGATTGCTTCCGACCTTCTTGAGAAAGGCGTCGAAATTCTCGCCACATTTCGGAAAGTTCTGCTTGGCCCGGTAGGCCCAGCCGAGGTAGTAGTTGCTGGCGAAGAGATCTGGATTGGCGGCCAGGGCTTTCTCGAAAGCGGGGATGGCCGCGTCATAATCGTTCTTCTTGATGGCTTCTTGGCCTGCCAGGAAGTCCTGGGCTCCCGGTTGCTCCTGCTGGGCCATAGCACCGCTCGCTACCAGCGAAGCGATGACGAAAGTTAGCCACGTCTTCATCTAAATGTCTCCTCTTGCTCTTTTTTGTTCGGGCGACACTGCCGGGCCGCAATCGCCCAAGCCCGGAACCCTACCACAGCGCCGACACAAGCGGCAACCAAAACGCGGAGCTCCTGGGGCAGAGTCCTAGAAGCTATTTTAGCGCAAGCTCGAGACGTCGTGGTTTGCCTTCGCCCTCCCTGCGTCGTAGATTCCCCTCGATGACGAGCCGCGGACCGCGGGTTGCCTTCGTGGGAGGTTGCCGGACACCCTTTGCCAAGGCGGGCGGGTTTCTCGCCAACGAGAGTGCCCTCGACCTCGCGCGAACCGTCGTCGCCGAGATCGTGCCACGAGCCGCGCTTCGGTCGTCGGAAGTGGATCGGGTCGTGCTCGGCATCGTCGTGGCGAATCCGAGCATCTCGAATCTCGCCCGCGAAGCCACGCTAGCTGCGGGGCTCCCGCCAACGGTCGAGGCCTTCACCGTTTCACGGGCCTGCGCGTCCGCCAACCAGGCCATAGCGAGCGCCGTGGAAGCCATACAAACCGATCAGGCCGCCACGGTAATCGCCGGTGGGGCCGAATCGCTCTCGAACGTTCCCATCACGGTCTCTCGCCCACTCGCCCGAGCCCTTCTCGGCGCCAGCAAAGCGAGAACGTTTTCAAAGAAGCTTCGCGCCTTCTCTTCGCTGAGAGCCAAGGACCTACTGCCCTCGGCCCCCGCCATCGCGGAGTACTCGACGGGTCTGACGATGGGACAGTCGGCGGAGAAGATGGCCAAGGAGAACGGCGTTTCACGAGAGTCACAGGATCGCTTCGCCCTGCAAAGCCACGAGCGCGCTTCCGCGGCCACCACTGATGGCCGGCTTCCGGCGGAGATCGTTCGTTACTACCGTGCCCCAGGCTACGATGCATCGCTCGCCGAAGACGATGGAATTCGACGCGACACCGACCTCGCCGCTCTCGCTTCCCTTCGGCCCGTGTTCGATCGACGTTACGGATCGATCACCGCGGGAAATTCCTCACCGCTGACCGATGGCGCCGCGGCCCTCGTTCTCATGAAAGAGGACAAGGCTCGAGCGGAAGGCCGGACGATTCTCGGTTATGTTCGCTCCTATGCCTTTGCGGGAGTGGATCCATTCGATCAGCTCCTGATCGGGCCTGTCTACAGTACGGCCATCGCCCTCGAGCGAGCCGGTCTCACGCTCGGCGACATGCTCCTCGTCGATCTCCACGAGGCATTTGCCGCCCAGGTCCTTTCGGTTCTCGGGGCCTTCGCCTCGACACGGTTCTGTAGGGAGAAGCTCGGCCGGGCGACTCCGCTCGGCGAAGTAGACCCCGAGCGGTTGAACGTCTTGGGGGGATCGATAGCGCTCGGCCACCCGTTCGGGGCAACGGGCGCGCGCATCACGCTGAGCGTGCTGAACGAGCTTCGGCGGCGCGGAGGAGGTTTC
>DASPGQ010000241.1 GCA_035620555.1 Vicinamibacteria bacterium | reverse complement strand
CGCCCGGCCTGGACTTCCTTCATGATCCTTCCGAGCTGGGTGCGCGCTTCGAGCGCCGGAACGGTTTTCGTCTTCGGTTGCGTCAAGAGTCCTCCGCTGATGATGATTAATCAGTACTGATCATAACACATCAATCAAGGTAACTCGGTCGAATCGATGTCCACGGCAATCTGCTTCCAACGACCCTGCTCGAACCGCGCCACCGACAGCACCGCGCGAAGTACGTGTCCCATCAAGATTGCGCCCCAGACATCCGCCGGCGTGAGTCCGCGAGCCAGCTCGGTGAACGAGAGGTATCCAATGGGAACGAGGAGCTGGGAGACGATCGTGATGGCCAATGGACTGCGGGTATCACCCGTGCCCTGGAGTGCGCCGGTGTAGTTGAGCGCCACGGTAACGAAGAGCGCGGAGATGCTCAGGTAGCTCAGGAGCTGGCTACCCAGCGCGACAACGGTCGGCTCTTCGATGCCAAAAACGCTCAGAAGCCTCTCCGGTATCAGCAGAAAGAGCGCCGACATACTCGCGGCGAGGAGCAGGCCGAAGAGGGCTCCCGTGCGTGCCGCTTGTCGCGTTCTCTCGGGAGCGCCCGCGCCCAGGTTCTGTCCGGCGACGGCGGACGTCGCCGCCATCAGGCCGACGGAAGTCCAGGTTACCAGCGAGAACAGCTGGGTATAGCCGACGGCGTACGCCGCCTGGGCCTCCGCGCTCCGAGGAAGCGAGCCGACGAAACCGACCAGAGCCGCTCCCGCGAGGTTCATGGCGATTCCCTGAAAGCCGGTTGGCAGGCCGAATCGAAAGAGCTGGCGAATGATTCCCCAGTCCGGGCGCCAGGAGATCACCCGAGGTAGACGGACGACGAGACGGTTGGTGGCCAACAGGTAGATCGCGAGCCCACCCACCAGACCGGATGCGATGACCGTACCCAGAGCGGCCCCGAGAGTGCCGAATGCTGGGATCGGGCCGGCCCCGCGGATGAGCACGACGCTTGCGATCAGATTGAGCATGGTCATGGCGATCCCGAGACGAAGCGGAGTCTGCGCATCTCCCGCCGCTCGCAGCACCCCGGCGATCATGTAGTACAGGAGCATCCCGAAGCTGAACAAGAAGAGGGTTCTCAAATAAGGCAAGGCCTCTGCCTGAACATCAGGTGACGCGTTCAGGAGTCCGAGCAAGTGAGGAGCGAGGAAGATTCCCGCAGGCGTCAGAAGCAGGACGACCATCAAGATCGCGGCCAAGATGCCCTGAAAGACGACGCGATTGACCTTCTCGGGCTCTCCGGCGCCGGCGAACCGTGCCACGAGGATCCCCATGCCGGTGAACACCGAGGCGACGAAGACGATGACGACGAGAAAGATTTGCCAGCTGACCCCGATGGCGGCGTTTCCGGTGAAGCCCACGAAACGCCCGACGAGCGTGTGATCCACGATCCCCTGGAGGCCGGCGATGACGTTTTGTAGCATCGTTGGCCAGGCGATCTTCCACACGGCCCTGGAAATGGGGCCTTCGACGATCGCGGCGTCGAAACGTTGGGTGCTCTCTTCAATTGGCGCCATGTTTGCGAGGAACTTTTTTCCGGTGAGATCCTGAGCCGATTGTACTCGGTGCAATCGTTGTTGGCCCTTCGGTGACCTGGCTTGCCCGAAACTACCGGTAACCGTGGAAACGCTGGAGCGAGCTCGTTTCCTCGGAGTCGGCAGTGGGTCGGTGATATCTTCCGGACTCCTGATCGAACCATCGACGCGAAAGGGCGTCGGAATACTCGGCGAAGATCGCGTTGCCTGCCGGGTGGTTCTGGACCACCTCCTGCAGCAGATCGATGTACCCGACTCTCGCCAGGCCCACGATCTCCACCAGACCGTCATAGGCCTCGCGCAGGTCATCGGTCACGAATGTCAATGTGTCATCGTGATAGTCGATCCCAGGGATTCCGTCGAGAAAACGAAGGCTGGCGGGTGGCACCGCCCGCAGCGAGGCACGGATCGGGGTATTTACCCGCATGACCTTGGCGGATACCAGCCTCTCGACCGCCCGCTTCGCACCGTCGCGCAGATCGGCGCGGGCCTCCTCCACGGGTCGCAGATCGGCGCTGTCGGCGGCGGTCGCCACCTTGACGGTGACGAACTCGATCCACGGCATCGTCTCGAGATCCCGGGCCAGCCGGTCGTCGCCGGAGGCGAATATCACCGGTACTCCCACACGTCCCCAGGAGAGGGCGACAAGCTCGGTTTCGGTGATCGACTGTCCGTTGATCAAGAGATCGATGCCGAGGGTGAAGGTATGAGACGCAAATCCACCACTGCCGGTCTTCGCGTGCATGCCGACGACGGCGGCGGCGTCGATCGCCTCGGACTCGGGAAGGTCGAAATACGTATCGAACGCTTCGTCGCGAACGATCTGTGTGGCCCGAGCATCCAGCAGGTCGCCGCGCAGATCGGGCTCGGGATTGCCGCTCCCGTGGCCGTCCGCGATCACGACCTCGGTCGCGCCGCCTGCGAAGAGACCGTCCACCACGGCGTTGATGTCGGCCGCGAGCAGCTCCTGACCCGTGGCGTACAGGTCCGTTCCGTAATCGAAGGATGACGGATCGTCCTGACCGGAGAGTCCCTCCATGTCATGAATGATCAGAACCCGGATGCCGTCATCGACCTGCGGTTGGGAATCGGACAGCGACCACGGCGTCTCCGGCATGACGATTGGCTCCGGCTCCGGTGCCTCACGGCAAGCGATCACGAGAGCGAGAACGCCGACGAGGGCGCCTCGGCCAAGGGTTCGGTCGTGAGCTGGAAGTCTGCCAGAGCGAGGCCGGAGCGAGCACGGCATGAGTTACCTCCCGACGTGAGCGCGATGACGCTACCGCAACGTCGCGTGAGGGACAAGCGGTGGCTCCGTTCCCCAGCGAATGGGACGATATACTCGACTTCCGGGAGGAACGATGACACGAGTAATGACTCTCCTGCTAGTCGCATCGGCCGCTTTGGGTCAAACCGCGGCCCCCGGCAACGACACGATTCGAGAGGACGAGCTTCGCGCGGACTTGTTCTTTCTCGCCTCCGACGACATGCGCGGACGTCTGACCGAGACACCCGAGAATGCCCTCGCGGCATCGTTCATCCGCGCTCGCTTCGAGCGGCTCGGACTGAAGCCGATGGGCCCCAACGGCTCTTTTTACCAGCCTTTTCGCTTGATACGTTCCGCTCTCGGGGAGACGAACACGCTCGAGTTTTTCGTCGGCGACGGCCCCACATATCGGGCGCTCCTACGGCGCGAGTTTCATCCGACGGCTTTCAGCCCGACCGCATCCTCCGAAGGGGAGCTGGCGTTCGTCGGGTACGGTCTAAGGGCGCCCAAGCTAGGGCACGACGACTATCGCGGCGACGTGCGGGGCAAGATCGTTCTCGTGCTCGACCACGAGCCGGGAGAGAGGGACGCAGATAGCCGTTTCGACGGCGTGGTCACATCCGAATACTCACGCGACATCCGGAAGGTAATGTACGCGCAAGCGGCCGGTGCCGTCGGCGTCCTTTTCGTGAGTGACGTCCATAATCACGACGAAGAGGGGAACTTCGAGGAAAGCTCGCAGCGAGCCTGGCCCGATCCTCCATCGCGTGTTCCCCGGTATACGCTCGCGGCCTGGGCGGAGGCGTTGCGCATCCCCGTCGCCGAGGTCTCCCCGGCACTCGTCGGGACGATGCTCGACGTCCCCCTCGACGAGCTCGCCCGGCGCGCCGACGTACCGGGTGGTGTGGAGGCCGAGAGGTTTCCTTCGGTTCGCATTCGTCTCGCTACCGGTGTCGAGCGAACGATCGTGAGCGATCGTAACGTCGTCGCCGCGATCGAGGGAAGCGATCCGCAACTCAAGAATGAGTGGGTGATTATCTGCGCCCACTACGATCACGATGGCGCTGATGGGGCGCGCGTCTTCAACGGGGCCGACGACGACGGCTCGGGGAGCGTAGCGCTTCTCGAGATCGCCGAGGCCTACGCCACTGGCGCTCGGCAGGGAGCGGCACCCCGCCGGAGCGTGCTGTTCGCCGCCTGGAACTCCGAGGAGCGGGGACTGCTCGGCGCGTGGGCCTATGCCGAAGCACCTCTGGCTCCTCTTGCTCAGACGGTGGCAACGCTGAACATGGACATGATCGGACGCAACGAAGAAGTGCCGGTCGGAGGAGGACGCCGATTCCGCGGCCTGGAGCTCCAGACGGCGGAGTCCAACCGCAACGCGGTCCACATCATGGGTTACACCTATAGCGGCGATCTGAAACGCTCCGTGGAAGAAGCGAATCGCTTCACCGAGCTCGAGCTCGAGATGGAGTACGACAACAATGAGTCCAACCTGTTGCGACGAAGCGACCAGTGGCCCTTCCTCCAGAAAGGCGTTCCGTCGCTCTTCTTTCATACCGGGCTCCATCCCGACTATCACACCGAGTTCGACGTTCCCGAGCGGATCCAATACGAGAAGATGACGCGCATCGCGCGGCTCGTGCACCAGTTGAGCTGGGAGCTCGCTCAGGCGGATGGACGACCCAGGTTCGACCGCCCCGAGCGCGCCGCCGCGATTCCGTAAAGACGTCTTCGTAGCTCACACGGATGGATCCGGTCGGCGTCGAGCCAGGGCACTTCAACGTCTTCTCAGTACTCCACTCTCTCACCGGGCAACGCGGGCGTGTGCACCGGAACGCGGCGCGCTCGCGTCTTCTGCTCGAAAGCATATCCCAGCGCGAGGAGCTTCCCCTCGCTGAACGCAACGCCCAGGAACGAGAGGGTCACCGGCAACCCGTTGCCGGTGAAACCGGCAGGCACGATGAGATCGGGAAACCCGGTGAGGTTGGCGATGTTCGTTGCCGATGCGAACAGATCGGCCAAGGGATCGGGATCGGCATCGGAGCGGAGCGGCCGGCGTGACGCCGTGGGGTAGACGATGGCGTCGAGCTGCTCCTCACGCATCACCCCCTCGACGATGGATCGAATCAGCGGCAACCCGTGGTCGAGTACCGCGCGATACTCATAATCGTCGAGCGTGCCACTCTCTTCCTCTTGTTTGAACATGCTCCATCGTCTCGGATTGGGGGAGAATCCTTGGTCGTTCGGCGCGGTCAACGTCATCGAGCGTGCCACCAGGTCGGCGAGCGTCTTCGGGTAGGACGGCCCGAGCGCTTTCAGGTAGTCCGGGATCTGCGCGCGGAACTCCCGGCGGCGGATCGTCCAGTAGAGGTCGTTTCTCGATTGGAGCAGCCACGACGGGAATTTAACATCGACGATCGTCGCTCCGGCGGCACGCATCGCTTCGAGCGAGGCCTCGATAACCCAGTCGACGTCGGGGTCCTGACCCATGAAATCGCGGGCGATGCCGAGGCGCGCCGCGTTCAGCGCGTCGGCGTCGAGAAATTGCGTGTAATCGGTTTCGAGCTTTCCCTCGCCTTTGCGCGTCGAGTCATCGGCCGGGTCGAGGCCGGCCATGATGCCGAGCGCGACGGCAATGTCGTAGACGTTTTTGGCCATGGGGCCGGCGGTATCGAAGGACAGCGCCAGGGGAACGATGCCGTCGCGACTGACGAGGCCGTGGGTGGTTTTCAGGCCGACGATGCCGTTCGCCGCGGATGGGCCGCGGACCGAGCCGCCGGTATCGGTGCCGAGTCCGAGGGGAGCATAGGCGGCGGCGATGGCCACGCCAGTGCCGCCCGAGGAGCCCGCGGGCGACCGCGCGAGGTCGTGCGGGTTCAACATCGGTCCGATGAGAGAGCTCCGGGTGTCGCCCGAGGCGAGCTCGCTCATGTTGAGCTTGGCGAGAACGATGGCACCTGCGTCGCGCAGCTTCTTCACCACGAACGCGTCGTCCGGAGGGATCGAATCCTGGAGCATGAAGGATCCCGCCGTCGTCGGTAGATCGAACGTATCGAGGTTGTCCTTCAAGACTACGGGAATGCCGTGGAGCGGCGAGCGGGGTCCGCTCCTCCGCCGTTCCTCGTCGAGCGCCCGCGCGGTTGCGACCGCCTGGGGATGAATCGCTATGACCGCGTTGAGCTTGGGACCTCTGGCGTCGTAGGCCTCGATGCGCGCGAGACAAAGCGCCACGAGCTTCTCCGAGCTGAGAGCGCCTGCTTCGAACGCGGCGTTGATATCGGCAATGCTCGCCGTGGTGAGCTCCAATGTCTCTGCCGAGCTCAACGAGGCGAGCGACGAGAGTACGAGCCAACAGACCGAGAGGAACCGCGAAAACCGTCTCATCATGCCGGCATCGTGACGACTCGACAACTAGATTGCAAACATCACAAGCGGGCGGAAACACCAAAAGACGGAACGCTCCGGCGGTAGGTCAGAAGCGGATCGTAGCCTGGAGCGTGAATCCACCCCCGGACTCCCGTGGAAGGACGTGCACGGCGGGCGTCACCTTCTCCCATCGCTCTCCGGGGTGAACCGCTCCGATCGCGGCTCCGATCAACCCGCCAATCAGTCCGCCGGACCAGACTCCCAGGGCTACCGCTTCGCCCACGCTCGCGCCATCTTCGCCGACATCATCGTGAAAAAGAATGGCTCCGGGAACGGTGCTAACGGCGCCGATGAGAGCGCCCCACTTGGCCTTGTGCCAGGCACCCGAGCTTCGACCGCGCGGGCCGCGGCTCGTCTCGATGCTCGTCAGATCGGCAAAAGAGATGGCCCGCGGAACAGACTCACCCTCGAAGCGAATCACGAGCGCTTCGGCCGTGGAGCTTGCGACGATCCCGGTTTCTTTCCCGGCATCCTTCGTCGAAACCCGGACACGCGTGCCCGGCTCGACGTCGCCCGGTTCCTGCGCCGCCGCGGCAACGCTCAGACACACCATTACGAAAAGAAAGACTGGCAACTTCATACGACCTCCGTCATCAGAAAACGATCCCAAGGCGCAGGCCGAGGCTGTGGATGCCCTCGCCGTAAACGCGGTCCCTCACCTCGAGCCGGAAGGACCTTCCGTTGTCGAGCCGGTAGTCGAAGCCTCCGCCGAAGCTCACAGCCGGGACCGCGTCTTCAAAGGTGAAAGCACCGCCGAGCCCTCCAAGTACGAAGGGCACCAGCTTCCGCGCCCGCCCGACGAAATGGTAGGAGGCATCGAGCGAGCCCGTCATGAAGCCACAGGGAAAGCACTCGGGAGAGCTCATCCACGAGCCGTCGACGCCGAAGCCGAGACCTCGCTCCGAGATCCACTCGAAACCTCCGCCCCCCTCCAGGGTAACGAAATTCCCCGCTGCGAGCACTCCCGGTGCGACGAACAGGTAGACGTGCCGCCCCTCCCTCCGGCTCTCGGCATTTGCGTCGATGGGAATCGAAAGTAGTGTCAGGGACAGGGCCAGAAAACCGCCGAATCGCTCCATGGCGCACCTCCTTGCGGTACCAGGAGCAAAGCGGATGCCAGCCGGAAACGCCCGCAAGAATCGCGAGTGGCGGGCTCGGGCCTCACCTTTTGGATAGGCCCTCTCGCTCTTTGGAGTGGTCAGAGTACGGCGCTAGGTCGATCTTCGCGAGCAGCTCGAGCAAGTGCTCCATATCGCTAAGGTTGTTGAAGAGGCCGACGCTTGCCCGAATCTGGGTTTCGTTTTCGCGGAGTGTCACGCTGATCTTCTCGTCGTCGAGCGCCTGCTTCACCACTTTCGGATCGCGGCCGTGGACGAAGCTCACGATCGCCGATGGGTTGTCGGGCGGTGTGAACATCTCGTAGCCGAGCTTTGCCACTCCGTCCCTGAGCGTCCGGGCGAGTGAAACGGTGTGCTCCTCGACGCGGGAGAGTCCGACGTTCGAAAGGTATCCGAGCGAAGCTTCGAGCTGAGCGACGGCGCCGTAGTTGAGCCCTGCGTACTCGTACTTTTTCGCCGTCTCGTGCAGGCGGAAGCGAAAGTCGGGCAGGTCTTCCGCCACCTGATTGTGCCCGAATCGGTCGGGTCGAATGAGCGCGAGATGTTCCTCACGGACGTAGAAAGGTGCCGCGCCCCAGCTCGCGAGGAGCCATTTGTAGGAGTTTCCGCCGACGAAGTCAGCGCCTTCTTCATTGAGGTTTGCGGGAAAGCATCCGAGCGCCTGGATGCCGTCGGCGAAAAGATACCCTCCGTTCCGGTGGGCGAGCTCCGCGAGCGAGGGGAGGTGATGCCGGTAGCCGTTCCGGTTCGAGACCCAGGCGACTGAGATGAGCCGCGTCCTCCGGTCGACCCTCGCCTCGAAGTCTTCGATTGGAGCGCGACCGTCCCGGTGGGGAACGATGCGGAGCTCGATGCCATTCGTCTTCTCGAGCTCCCGGTAGAGCACGAACGTCGTGATGAAATGGAGCTCGTCGATGACGACGTTGTCGCCCGGTTTCAGGTCGAGCGCCCGGGTCACGATGTTCTCGGCGTCGCTCGTCGAGAAGAGAAGTGCGATCTCCTCCGGCTTCGCCCCGAAGAGCTCGGCGAACTTGCGCCGGGCGCTCTCCTTCCGCTCCATCGAGATGTCGAGACCGATGGCCGGATTCAGAAGCTGCTCCTCAGCATATTGCAGAGCGGCCTCGTGCACCACCCGGGGCATTGGCCCGACATAGGCGCAGTTGATGTAGGTCATCTTCTCGGTGACGGGAAAGTCCTTCCGGACTCCGAGCGGGTCGTCCCCGGTAGAAAACGCGAC
The DNA here is from genome assembly GCA_035620555.1 of Vicinamibacteria bacterium. Classification (NCBI taxonomy): domain Bacteria; kingdom Pseudomonadati; phylum Acidobacteriota; class Vicinamibacteria; species Vicinamibacteria bacterium. The sequence goes on along the minus strand of DASPGQ010000241.1, from coordinate 1,404 downwards.
GCCGCGGGAAGCGGCAGAAAAGGCCATTCCGACTGCAGCGCCTGACTTGAGGAAACTTCTTCGATCGATCACGACAACCTCCCGGATTGGGCCGACGATATCACTGAACCGGAACGTGCGCCTTCGGCTCCTCGAACCAGTTTTGAGCGCGATTTCGATCCGGGCGGGCCAGAGTTATTCTTGGCTCACCGGGGAACGGAGCATGGCGAGCGAGTGCTCGCGAGTTTGTCTCTCCCGAAATGTCAAATAGATCCGAAGGTCCTTGTCAGGCACGGCCGGCGAGGCGATGATGGCATTCTCCATGGAGCCCGTTGTTCTCATCGTCTTCCTGGTCGTGTATCTCGGAATGATTCTCGGAGAGATTCCGGGGCTCGCCCTCGACCGCACCGGGATCGCGCTTCTCGGGGCCATCGCGCTGGTGGTCACCGGTCGCATGGGACCCGAAGCCGCTTGGCGCGCGATCGACGTTTCGACCCTCGCCCTGCTCTTCGGTCTCATGATTCTCTCGGCGCAGTTCCGGCTCGGAGGCTTCTATACCGAGGTGACGCGCCGGCTCGCTTCGTGGGAGGCGAGCCCCGCGGCCCTCCTTGGAGGGGTGGTCGGCGTCGCCGGCCTTCTCTCCGCCGTACTCGCGAACGACATCGTCTGTCTCGCGATGGCGCCTCTTCTGATCGAAGGATGCGCGCGGAGGCGTCTGGATCCGAAGCCGTTTCTGCTCGCGCTCGCCTGCGCCGCGAACGTAGGCTCTGCAGCGACGCTCATCGGAAACCCGCAAAACATGCTCATCGGGCAGTCGCTCGCCTTGTCTTTCGGGGGCTACACCCTCGATGCTCTCGTGCCCGCGTGCCTCGGGCTAGTCGTCGTCTGGCGTGTCGTCATCTGGCGTCAGACGAAGGGATTCGGGCTCGCGAGCGACATCGACCTCGCCCCCCTCCCGTCACCGAGCTTCGACCGATGGCAGTCGGCGAAGGCCGCGGCCGTTCTCTTCGTTCTGGTGGCCGCATTTCTCGTGACGTCCTGGCCGCGTGACGTGCTCGCGCTCGGCGCCGCGGGCCTCCTTCTGAGCAGCCGGCGCATGGCGTCCCGCGATATGCTCGTGCTCGTCGACTGGCCTCTGCTCCTGCTCTTCATCGGGCTCTTCATCGTCCACGGCGCTCTAGAGAGCTCGGGCTCGCTCGCCGTCATGATGGGCGCCGTGTCGAGGACGGGCCTCGACCCGGCGAGCACCGAGGTCTTGTTTCCGCTCGCTGCCGTCCTCTCGAACCTGGTCTCGAACGTGCCCGCAGTCATGCTGCTCTTGCCCTACATCGAGGGAAGCCTCGGCGGCACCGCCCTCGCCCTCTCGAGCACGCTCGCGGGGAACCTCTTCGTCGTCGGGAGCATCACCAACATCATCGTCATCGA
>DASPGQ010000240.1 GCA_035620555.1 Vicinamibacteria bacterium | reverse complement strand
CCTCGGGACATTTCGTAGTCGTCTGTGGATACGAACCCTCGACTCAAAGCGTCCGGATTGCCGACCCCCTGCTACCCAATCCCATGGCTGATGGACAATACTACACCGTGGGCATGAACCGGCTCATCGGCGCCATCTACCTCGGCGTGCTCACCTACGATGCCAACTTCCTCGTGGTCGAGCCGCGGGAGCGTACCCGCTAGTCAGGCTGATGAGAAATTACAGCCCAGCCTGCCGAGCGGTGGCCAAAACTTCTGCCGCGAGATCGGCGCGAAGCGCCGCAAAGGCCGAGCCGTGGCGGCTCGATCGATTTGCGGGTCCCGCCACGGCACTGAGCAGTAGATAAATCACAACGGCGCCAACTTGCCCACTCTCGTCGTCGTCAATAATCCAAAGCTGTGGCCATTCCACATCCCCGGGGTCGAAGTGGTGTCTGCCCGCGCTTATCTGACGGGACCGGAGTTCGGCGAGATGAAGGGGGTCAAGCTCTTCAACCTCTGCCGATCCTATCGTTATCAGAGCACGGGATACTACGTCACCCTGCTGGCCGCCGCCCGAGGTCACCGACCGCTTCCTACCATCGCGACCTTCCAGGATCTGCGCTCGCCCACGATGGCTCGGGTCGTTTCCGAAGATCTCGATGATCTGATTCAGCGGAGCCTCGCCCGGATCCAATCGAAGGAGTTCGTTATCAGCGTCTACTTCGGTCGCAACCTCGCCAAGCGCTACGACAGGTTGAGCCACGAGCTCTTCAACCTCTTCCAGGCGCCCCTTCTCCGAGCTCGTTTCGTCTATATGGAGAAGTGGCATTTGAAATATATCGCTCCGGTGAGCATGGGCGACGTTCCCGAATCCCACCGCAGCTTCCTCCTCCAGGTCGCCCAGGGGTACTTCGGAGGCCGCGGACCCCGGGTCCGGAAGCGGCGACCCGCGAAGTACGATCTCGCCATCCTCGTGAACCCCGAAGAAAAGCTACCCCCGTCGGACCCGATTGCGATTCGCCGTTTTGCAAAAGCGGCGGAAGAGGTGGGCCTCGCCACCGAAGTGATCGGGCCCGACGACTATGGCAGGCTCGCGGAGTTCGATGCCCTGTTCATTCGAGAGACGACATCGGTGAATCACCACACGTACCGCTTTGCTCGTCGGGCCGCGTTCGAGGGCCTCGTGGTCATCGACGATCCCGAGTCGATCGTGAAGTGCTCGAACAAGGTCTTCCTCGCCGAGCTACTGAAACGCCACGAAATCCCGACTCCGCCCACTCTCGTCGTTCATCGAGGCAACGTGGAATCGATACCGGCCGAGCTCGGCCTTCCCATCGTCCTCAAGAAACCGGATAGCTCGTTCTCCCACGGCGTGGTGAAGGTGGAGACCGAAGACGAGCTCGATGCCGCCGTCGAGAGCTTCTTCGACGAGTCCGACCTCATCGTCGCCCAGCAATTCGTGCCGACGGAGTTCGATTGGCGGATCGGTGTTTTGAACCGCAGGCCGCTGTTCGCCTGCAAGTATTTCATGGCCAAGAAGCACTGGCAGATCTACAAACACGAAGGAACGGGCAAGAGCAAGGCTGGACCCTGGGAAACCCTCCCGGTCGAGCTGGCACCGCGCAAGGTCGTGCGGGTGGCGGAAAAAGCCGCCGGGCTCATTGGCGATGGGTTTTACGGGGTGGACGCCAAAGAGATCGGAGACGAATGCCTCGTCATGGAAGTGAACGACAACCCGAGCGTCGAATCCGGAGTCGAGGATCAGGTGCTCCGCGACGAGCTCTACCGCAGGGTCGCCGGAATGTTCCTCGCCCGTATCGAGCACAAGAAATCCGAGGCTAGCCGGCCATGAGCCGCAACGATCCCCTCCGCCTATTCGAAGGCTATGGGGTGGAGCTCGAGTACATCCTCGTCCGCTCCGAGGATCTGGCAGTGGCCCCGATTTCGGACCTGGTTCTGCGAGGGATCGCGGGTGAGACGGTCTGCGAAGTCGAAGTCGACACCATCTCCTGGTCGAACGAGCTGGTGATGCACCTCGTCGAGCTCAAGAATACCCACCCCAGCTCGACGCTCGCCGAGCTCGGCCCTTTGTTCGCCGAGCACGTACGGAGAATGAATCGATTCCTCGAGCCGATGAACGCCCAGCTGATGCCGAGCGGGGCCCATCCCTTCATGAATCCTCGGGAGGAGACTCGCCTGTGGCCCCACGAGGGATCCGAGATCTACCAGGCGTTCGACCGCGTCTTCGACTGCCGCCGACATGGATGGGCCAATCTCCAGAGCGTCCAGCTCAACTTGTCCTTCGGGGACGACGAGGAGTTCGGCCGGCTCCATGCGGCGATTCGGCTGCTGCTTCCGGTGATGGCCGGGCTCGCGGCGAGCACGCCGGTCTTGGAGGGGGAGTTGACAGGACTGCTCGACACCCGCCTCGAGGTCTACCGAACCAACTCCGAAGCCATTCCCTCGGTCGCCGGCCGGGTCGTTCCCGAGCCGGTTTTTACCCGCAGCGAGTACGAGAAGGAGATCTTCGAGCCGATTTATCGCGACATCGAGTCTCACGATCCCGCGGGCACGTTACGTCATCCATGGCTCAACGCTCGCGGCGCCATCGCGCAGTTTCCCCGTGACGCCATCGAGATCCGCGTGCTCGACATGCAGGAGTGCCCTCAGGCCGACGTTGCCGTCTGCTGCGCGGTCGCGGCGGCGGTGAAGGCGATCGTGGCGGAGAGGTGGACCGACTACGCCGACCAGCGGAGCTGGAAGGTCGATCCCCTGGTCGAGATTTTTCGCGCAACGCTCCGCGACGCGGAACGTACGGTGCTGCGAGACCGCAATTACCTGGAGAGCTTCGGATTTCCCGGCAAGGATGCGACGGTCCAAGAGCTCTGGATTCACCTGATCGAGGAGATTTCCGGCACGTTCGCCGGACTCGAAGCCGAGCACCTCCGCATCATTCTCGAGCGTGGACCCCTGGCGCGCCGAATGCTTTTAGCCCTGGGCACTCGCCCGCACCGTCGAGACATCGAGGAGGTGTTCCGAGCCCTCTGCCGGTGTCTCGAGACTGGTGATTCCTTTACCGAGCCATGATCCGTCTCCTGGTGACCTGCGAGCATGGGGGAAACCGTGTCCCGCGCGGCTTCGAGGCGCTGTTCCGCGGAGCAGGACACGTCCTCAGAAGTCATCGAGGCTACGACCGCGGGGCCATCGAGACTGCAAAATTTCTCGCCCGACGGCTTGGGGCCGAGCTACGTGCGACGTCGGTCACGCGGCTACTCGTGGACACGAACCGCTCGGAGGACCATCCGAGTCTCTTTTCCGAGATCACGGGCCCTCTGGACGCCGAACTGAGGGAGAAGCTCTTGGATCGCTTCTACCGCCCGCACCGAAACGCCGTGGAAACATCGATCAAGGGGTGGATCGACTCCGGGTACACGGTAGTGCACGTCGCTTCGCACAGCTTCACTCCCGTTCTCGAGGGAAAGGTACGCCACGCCGACGTCTCCTGGCTCTACGATCCCCAGCGTCGCGAGGAGCGGGAGTTCGTTCATCGCTGGAGGGCCGCGCTTCGAACGCTTCGCCCCGATCTCAGGCTGCGTCGAAACTATCCCTACCGAGGGTCTGCCGACGGTTTGACGACCCACCTAAGGCGGGCCGTCCCCGAATCGAGTTATATCGGAATCGAGCTCGAGGTGAATCAGCGGCTCGCGGCGGGGACCCTCCGTCACGTGCTTGCTGAATCGCTCGGCGACACGCTCGGTACGCGGGCCGCGACGCGACGATAGCGGCTCGTTCTTCGCATCGGTAACCGGCGGCACGACCTGGCATCCAAACCGATGAGGTGACTATGAGGACGATGGTGCTCGGTTTTGTGTTCGCAGGTTTGGCAGCCTTTTCGAGGGTGACACCTGCCTCCGATGATGCCCTTTTGATGGACAAGAAAGTCCTGACGCTCGCTGCGGCGCGGAAGATCATCTCGGCGGCGGAGTCCGAGGCTAGAGAGAGAGGTGTCGGTGTCGTGACGGTGGTAGTCGACGACGCCGGCAATATAATTCAGCTATCTCGAATGGATACCGCCCAGGTCGCGAGCGTAGAGGTCGGCATCGGTAAAGCTCGTACCGCAGCCATCTTCCGGAGACCGAGTCGGGTTTTCGAGGAGCAGATCGCACAAGGCCGAGTAGCGGCACTCGCTCTGACCGGGGCGACAGCGCTTCAGGGCGGAGTGCCGGTACTCGTCGACGGGAAGGTCGTCGGCGCCGTCGGCGTCAGCGGCGACACGCCATCGGTGGACGAGGCGATCGCCATCGCCGGCGCGAGCGCCCTGCAGTGAATTCTTCGGGGCAAGCTTCGCCCGGAGCACGAGCGAGACGTTCGGCGGCCTCGATGGAGCCTCGAGTACAATCCGGTCATGAGCGAAGCGCCCGCCCATCCGTCGAAGGCCGACCTGGAGCGCTACCGAAACAACTACCTCAACGAGATGGATGGCGCGGCCCTCTACCGCGCGCTCGCGCGTGAAGAGGACGACGAGAAGCGTAGGCGCGTTCTCGAACGGCTCGCCGAAGCCGAGGAGCGCCACGCGAGACGATGGGCAGAGCTTCTCCGAAGCTCTGGCGTCGCGCCGCCGACGCACAGTCTCGGAGCGCGAACCCGTATCCTGTCCTCTCTCGCTCGCCTCGTAGGCGCCAAACGCGTTCTTCCCGTCGTCATGGGGCTCGAAGCAAAAGACGAGGAGCACTACGCGACACAGCCGGAGGCGAGCGGGCTTTCCGCAGAGGAGCGCGGCCACCGGCGGGTCGTCGGGGCGCTCGCCGCACGCCCGGTCTCGATTGACAGCATTCTTGAGCGAGAGCGCTGGCATCGAAGAGGAGCAGGGGGAAGTCTTCGGGCCGCGGTGTTCGGGGTGAGCGATGGTCTGGTCTCGAATTTCAGTCTGGTGATGGGCGTCGCCGGGGCTTCGGTGGCTCCGGAGCTCGTTCTCCTGAGCGGTATTGCCGGTCTTCTCGCGGGAGCTTTCTCGATGGCGGCGGGTGAATGGGTCTCGGTGAAGGCTCAGAGTGAAATGCTCGAAAAGCAGCTCCAGCTGGAAAAAGAGGAGCTCGAGATGAGCCCCGAAGAAGAGCGTGAAGAGCTCGCGCTCATCTATCAAGCCAAGGGGATCCCGGAGGAGGAAGCAACGGCCCTTGCGTCCCGGCTCCTGAGCGACTCCCGGACCGCGCTCGATACTCTGGCTCGCGAGGAGCTCGGTCTCGATCCGGATGAGCTCGGTGCCCCCTGGGGGGCAGCCGGAAGCTCGTTCGCCGCTTTCTCGGTGGGCGCCGTCGTTCCCCTCGCGCCCTTTTTCTTCGCCCAGGAGCTCGGCGGCGCGGTCGTGGTTAGCGCCGCTCTCAGCGCTTCGGCACTGTTCCTCGTCGGAGCAGCCCTCTCGGTCTTCACCTCACGGGGCGCCCTGGTTAGCGGGGCGCGCATGCTCCTCATTGGATGCGCCGCCGCCATGGTCACTTACGCGGTGGGGAGTTGGCTTGGCGTCGAAGTTTCTGGCTAGCGAGGCGCGTTCACCCCTACCGAAGACAGTCGCGGGACCTGTATTCGATCGAGCCGCCACGGCTCGGGCTGCTTACGGCGCGGCAAGCGCGCCGGGCTCGCTCCGCTCGCGCAGGCTAGAGCGTACTTTTTCTCAGCCTGCTAGTGAAGACTGTCCGAGAAATACCTGCCGGTCTCCGCATCAAGCGCTGTCCGAGCTTTTTGGCCGCGTTCTCGGCGGGCAGGTCTCGAAGCGATATCCAAGAGCGTTCTTCACCTCGTCGAAACGAGCGAGGAGGCGCTCGTGCTTGTCGGCACCGAGGTTCACGATGGCATAGCGCGCGCTCTTCCCATCCTCGATGCTCTCGAAATCGTCGAGCGCGTCCCCGGTAGCACATTCCGACCAGACGAGGGTCTTTTCGAACTTCGACTCCGCCGCCGCGATCTCGTCGGCGGACGGTGCGTGGACGACACGGGAAGGCTCGAATATCCGGAGCGGAAAGCTAGCCGCGACCCGATAAGCCCCTTCGAGCTGGGGCACCGAAGGACTCTGCCCCGATGCAAGCAGGAGGGCGATCTCGTAGGAGTTGACCCCATCTACTTTTTCGTAGAGATCGGCGAACTGCCCGCACATCCGTGGGTTCACCTCGACAATCGACACTCGATCCCGCTCCGCGTGGTACATGAACTCCACGTTGAACAGGGTATTCACCAGCCCGAGCCGTTCGATGACCGACTCCGCCACCTCCCACATCCGTTCCTGAACCCGTCGCGGAAGGTTCGTCGGATATTCGAAACGCACGAAGCTCTTGGTCTTGGGGTGGCGTACCGAATCCACGATCCCCAGCCTCACCACCCCCCTGGAGCCAACGAATCCTTCGAGCGTGACCTGCTTTCCCTTCAGAAGCTCCTCGGCAATGAAGTAGCTTCCATTGATCTCGAAATCCGTCAGCTCGGAAACGAGGCGATTGAAGATGAACACGTAGTCCGAGAGAAACTCGATCACCGCGGGCCGCGCCAGAAAAGCCTCGAGCTCGGAGGCGTCGTCGATCTTCTTCGACATCACCGAGAAAGCTCCCTTTACCGGTTTGAGAAAGCACGGAAAGCCAATCCCCGGAGGTTCGCCTTCGGGAAGCGCGGGGTCGACGAGGGCGAACCAGGGGGTTGCCGTGGGAGCGGCCTCGCGCTGAACGATTCGAGAGTAGTACTTGTGGGAGGCGCGGATTACATCCGCGGGTCGAGGGCCGGGAAGCCCGAGTCCGGTCGCGATCGCTGCGGCGGCGGTGGCACCGGGATAGTCGCTCGAGCTGAATACTCCGCGGATCCTCGTCCTTTTCTCTTCGACGGTCCGACGGATGAACCCGGGCACGTCGAAATCCCAGCTGCATTCCTCGTCAGAAGGCTGGGCGAACTCCACTTCGTAACGAGATTCCCAGGATTCACGACAGGCCGCGAGCTGGCGAACGTCCCACTCCGTGGGAAAGGCGACGAGAACTCTCTTCTTAGATTCCACGAGCTACTAGAATAATCGGGCGCAATGCGAATCGTAACCTCTTTTCCACGACCCGTCAGGGTGATCGAGAACACCTGGATCCCTCTCTCCGACGGAACGCATCTCGCGGCTCGCCTGTGGCTTCCCGAGGATGCCGAGGCGCGCCCGGTTCCCGCCATCCTCGAGTACATTCCCTATCGCAAGAGAGATCGGACGCGCGAGCGGGACGAACCGATGCATCATTATTTCGCCGGGCATGGGTACGCTTCCGTCCGGGTCGACCTGCGCGGGACGGGCGACTCACAGGGCATTCTCCTCGACGAATACCACAGACAGGAGATCGAAGACGCCCTGGACGTCATGAGATTTCTGGCGGAGCAGTCCTGGTGCACGGGGAATATCGGCATGATGGGCAAGTCCTGGGGCGGGTTCAATGCTCTCCAGGTCGCCGCGCGCCGCCCTCCCGAGCTCGGCGCTATCCTCACCGTCTGCGCCTCGGATGACCGTTACGCCGATGACGCGCATTACATGGGAGGGTGTCTTCTCAACGAGAACCTCGTCTGGGGCTCGGCGCTGTTCACCCTCGCCGCCCTTCCCCCCGATCCCGAGATCGTGGGTGCGGAGTGGAAAGAGCTGTGGAGAAAACGACTCGAAGGGCTGGCTCCGTTTGCCGAGAGGTGGCTTCTCCACCCACACCGAGACGCCTACTGGGAGCACGGTTCCGTGTGCGAGGACTATGGCGCCATCAGCTGCCCGGTCTACGCCGTGGGGGGTTGGGCCGACGCCTACACGAACGCCATCCCCCGCTTGATGGAGGGCCTCTCGAGCCCACGCAAGGGCCTCGTGGGTCCGTGGGCTCACGTCTATCCGCACAACGGCGTTCCCGGACGGCCGATCGGGTTCTTGCAGGAAGCTCTTCGCTGGTGGGACCGGTGGTTGAAGGCGATCGATACCGGCATCATGGACGAGCCGATCTATCGCGTTTGGATGCCGGGAAACGAGATCCGGCCCGGTCGCTGGATCGCCGAATCGGTTTGGCCGTCGACGAACATCGAGCCAGCGCGGTTCCGTTTCGATGAAGAGCGGATCATCACCTCGCAGCATGTCGCCGGAAGCGCCTCGGGGAGCTGGTGCGCGTTCGGAGCCGAAGGGGAGTTTCCAACCGATCAGCGACCCGACGACGATATCTCAGCGGTCTTCGATCTGCCTCCCCTTCGGGAAACGGTCGAGATCCTGGGCGCTCCCACGGTGCGTTTACGGCTGAGAAGCGACCGGCCCGTGGCCATGTTGGCCGCCCGGCTCAATGACGTTTCACCCGATGGCTCATCTCGACGGGTGACCTACGGCCTTCTCAATCTCACCCACCACGCCAGTCACCAGAATCCCACGCCTCTCGCTCCAGGAAAGTGCTACGATGTCGAGCTTCGTCTCAACCACGTCGCCCATTCCTTCGCCCCGGGTCACAAGGCTCGACTCGCACTCTCCACGACCTATTGGCCGATCGCATGGCCATCGCCCGCGCCCGTTACTCTCGTGATTCAGCAGGTCGATATCGAGCTACCGATCCGTCGCTTCGTTTCTTCCGACGAGGCCCTCGCCGCGTTCGAGCTACCGGAGAGCGCTCCCGAAGCGCAAACCACGGATCTCGATCCCGAGATTACCGTCAAAAGCGTCGAGCGGGACGCCGAGACGGGAGAAATACGGTACACATTGACGACGGCTCTGACCTCGGAGCGCCGGCCCGCACTCACGAGGGTCGACGCCACGCGAGTCGAGCACGGCCACTCAATCATCGAGCGATTCCGGATCGTGGATGGCGACCCTCTTTCCGCAGCGGCGGAAGTCTCGCACCACGCGGTTCTGAGGCGTGAGGATTGGAACATACGCGTCGAGACGCGGCACCGGCTGACGAGCGACGAGCGTCATTTTTTCGTCGAGGCCGAGATCGAGGCCCTCGAGGACGAACGGCAAATGTTTGCCCGGAAGTGGAAACGAAAGATCCAGCGAAAGCTCGTGTGAAGCGTCCGGCGACGGGACAGGTCCTCGCTCGAGCGAGCCCTCGCTTCTATAATGATCGCCATGGGTTCTTCAGTCTGGCAGGTATTGCGTGAAGGGAGCCGGTTCTTCATGAAGGAGGGAGACGTCTACGAAACGCTCAGGGCACTCGTAAGTCGCCTGAACCAGGAAGGACTCGACTACGCCGTCATCGGCGCCATGGCTTTGGCAGCGCACGGCTACCGCCGATTCACGGAAGACGTCGACATCTTGCTGACACCGGAAGCTCTGGTGAAGTTTCGGGAAAGGCTTCTTGGGCTCGGCTACCTCCCGGCTTTTTCGGGAGCGAAGAAAACCTTCAAAGACACCCGCACCGGCGTCAAGATCGAGGTCATGACCACCGGCGAGTATCCGGGCGATGGAAAACCCAAGCCGGTCGTCTTCCCTCACCCCGTCTCAGCGCGCATCGATAAGGAGAGCTTGTGGGTCATCAAGCTCGAGGAACTGATCGAGCTCAAGCTGGCGTCAGGCCTCTCGGCGCCACATCGCCTCAAGGATCTCGCGGACGTTCAGGAGCTGATTCTCCATCTGCGGCTGCCTTTGGAGCTCTCGAAACGACTCCACGATAGCGTTCGGTCGGAGTACGAACGGCTCTGGCAGGGAGCGCAGCAGGCACCCTCGGACTCCCGATAGATCTTCGGTTGCGAGATCATCACGCGCGCTCGATCAGGTGGGCGAACAATCCCCATGCCGAAGGCCCCATGGACTCCGGGTGAAACTGCACCCCCATGAGGCGGCCGTCTCCGCTTTCGATCCCTTCGACGACACCGTCGGGCGCCCTCGCCGAGATGCGGAAGTTGGAGCCCACGTGACGAACGGCCTGAAAGTGACGGCTGTTCACCAGGAGCTCGGTTTTGCCGATGAGATCGAATAGGACGCTCTCCCGGTCGATGGCGATGGGATGCTCCGAGGCGCCGCGCTTTTCGCTGTGGACGAGAGCACCCTCGAGCTCTCGCTCGACATCGGCATAGAGGGTGCCTCCGAATAGGGTGTTCAGCAGCTGCATTCCGTAGCAGATTCCCAGAACGGGTTTGTTCGCCGCGATGAAGGCTCGCGCAATCGCCTCGTCGAAGCGCAGGCGCCCAGGCGGCGTCTCCGGGAGTCCTGCCGGAAGCGCGCCATCGGTGCCTCTCGTTATGCCCGGTCCACCGGGAATGACGAGTCCATCCAGACGTTTCGCCAGATCCAAGGCACCGGCGGCGTCCTCGAGCACGGGAAGCAACACCGGAAGCCCACCGGCTCGCACGACGGCGTCGGCATAGGCACGGCGCTGTCGTTGGACGCCGTTCGAAAAAGATGTACCGATACCGATGAGAGGGGACGTCACGTTCTCGAAGTGATCGCGGCTACGCCTCGACCTCGAGCCCGGTGGGACAAGAGACCCCCGTCCCGCCGAGACCGCAGTAACCTCCGGGATTCTTGGCGAGATACTGCTGGTGGTACTCCTCGGCATAGTAGAAGGTCGGAGCGTCGAGGATCTCGGTCGTGATCGGGCCATAGCCGGCCTCGCCGAGCTTGTTCTGATAAGCGGCACGCGACTTCTCGGCGGCCTTTCTCTGTTCATTCGAGAACGAGTAGATCCCGGAGCGGTACTGGGTGCCGACGTCGTTTCCCTGACGCATTCCCTGGGTGGGATCGTGACCCTCCCAGAAGACCTTCAGGAGAGACTCGTAGGGGACGACC
>DASPGQ010000239.1 GCA_035620555.1 Vicinamibacteria bacterium | reverse complement strand
AGCAGGAACTCTGGCTCTGGCCGGCACTGACCAGCACTCATGTAGTACGGAGTGCCGAACACGAGGTCGCCGACGACTCGAATCCGCATGTTGACGCCGATCCCCTGACCGACACGGTCTGGGTGGCACGTATCCATCGCACTGGTCGCAGCCCCTCGTACTCGCCTGCGATATCCAGCCTTGGTTCAGCGAAAGGGTCGTTCTCATCATTGCACCCCGAGACGACCCAAGCAGGCGACAGAATCAGGCCAAGGACCAACGCTCTGCAACCACGACTCATCGGTTCACCTCTCACGCCCGTCGGGCTCCTTTCTTCCCTCGCTTCCCCTAACGCTGCGGGGTGCAGTTTCTTGGAGGGGATAACGAGAGAACGCCTGGCGGTGGAGGCAAGGGCGACTCACGGTCAACCGGAGCTCACGTTGCGGGTCCCATGAGCGGCGGACCGGTTGCGGGTAGCCCATTCACGCCGTCGATCACGAGATTCTTGCGTCGGCGTCTCCGCAAAACCAACCCGATCGTCGTTCTCTTCAGTGAACGCCGACCACGAAACGTCGGTCATGGAGTCAAGCGGTTATGAAGATCCCGAAAACGATTTGGAGGTTTGGGCTTGCCATGTTGCTCGTGCTGATGGAAGCCCCTCTTGTCGACGCCCAACTCATCGCCGATGTCTCGGGACCAGCGTCACCGCGACAGAGCGTGAGCTTCGATGGCTTTGGCTTCATCGAAAACAGAGGCCAAGTTGATCCTGCCGTTCGGTTCTATGCACAGCTCGAGTGCGGCGTTGTTTTCTTCAACGACGATGCGCTCGTGTACGATCTCACGAGCTGCGGCGAAGAGCCGAGTCAAGTCGCAGCATCGCCAGGCACCCCGCCAGTCAGGCAACGGCACGCTGTGTGGATGAAGTTCGTGGAGCCGGGTCCCTTCCTTCGGGTCGAGCCGCAGAATAGGTTGCCCGCCGAGCTGCATTTTCTGAAGGGGACCGACCGGGAGGAGTGGGCGTCGGGCGTTCCGGCGTATTCACAGCTTATATTCCGGGACGTCTCGCCGGGGATCGACATCGTTTACTGGCAAGACTCTCCTCGCAGCCTGCGCTACGAGTTCGTCATCAAGGCGCATGGTGATCCTGGTCGAGTCAGGTTCTCATACAACGGTGCGGATCGGATCGACAGGCGTGGCCAGGCCGAGAGGTTAGCCACGACCGTTGGGTATCTGGCTCATCGCAGACCGGCCGCCAACACAGCCGGGACGATAGAGTTCACTTCGCGTCTTGCGGATGTCGATGAGGCGCAAGCAGGGGACGTGAGCTCGGCAGCCAGCGAGCGGTCTTTGACAGACCTTGGTTGGAGCACCTTTCTCGACGGGATCACCGCGCGCGGCGTAGCGTTCGACGGTTCCGGAAACCCCGTGGTCACGGGGTCGACCAACTTGGCGAGCTTTCCGGCGACACCAGGCGCGTACGACGAGTCGTTGAGCGGCGCCGTCGATGCCTTCGTTGCGAAGCTCGCGGTCGATGGCAGCTCCTTTGTGTGGGCGACCTTTCTGGGAGGTAGTGGCTCCGATGAGGGCCGCGCTATCGATCTCGACGGCGCTGGAAACGTGGTGGTCGCCGGAACGACAACGTCCGCGGACTTTCCGCATACAGGCGCCGTGTGCTCCGGCAGCTTTCTGTTCACAGACGCCTTTCTCACCAAGCTGACGCCGGATGGTGGGCAGCCGATCTTCAGCAGGTGCATCGCCCGTTCCGACGAGAACTACATGCAGCCCATGGCCGTCGATATCGATGGCATAGGCAGCCCCGTGGTGGTTGGGTGGATCGGGAGCACCTCCCCCGGTCGGGAATTCGTCAAGAAGTTCGCCGTCGACGGCTCGCTTCTATGGGAGTTCGGGTTTCCTGATTCGGACTCCCTGTACATCAGCTGGGTGACAGACGTGGTCTTGGATGGGGCGCAGAACGTGCTCCTTGCCGGAGGGATTCGGGCTGCCAACGAAGTCAGTGCGAGCGCATTCGCGACCGAAAACGCGTACGACGAGACCTGCGCCGCGAACTACGACCAAAACGGCGTAAGCACCGGTTGTTGTGACGCGTTCCTCGCGAAGCTCTCACCCGACGGAGGGACCATGCACTGGGCTTCGTTTCTTGGTGGCGGCGGTGGCCCGACCGATTGTGACATGGCAACGGGCGTCGATGTCGATGGTTCCGGCAATCCGGTGGTCGTGGGTGTCGCGGAGGCGCCGTGGGACTTTCCGCTTACGACAAACGCAGTCGATCGGACTGGGGGTCTGGCAGCGGAGGGGTTTATCACCAAGTTCACTGTCGATGGCGGCTCCCTAATCTGGAGTACATTCCTGGGTGGCTCTGAGTTTGATCGGGTCGAGGGCATTGACCTGGACAGCTCAGGTCGTCCCGTTGTGGTTGGAGTGACCTTTTCTCAAGATTTCCCCGTCGTGGCCCAATTCGACGATTCGCTTGGAGGGGCAAGCGACTACTTCGTTTCCAAGCTCACCCCCGATGCGTCCGCTTTCTTGTGGAGCACCTACCTCGGGGGTAGCGGTGCAGAAGGTGAGGGGCTGTCTCGCTACGCTGGTCTTGCCGATTTGGCAGTTCCTGGAGGGGAGATTCCTAGAGCGGTTGTTGCTGGAAAGTCCTCCTCGAGCGACTTTCCTCTCGTCAACCCCGTCGACGACACGTGTTGTGGCGCGATCGTCGCTCAAGTGCGAGGTCGAACGGGGTGCGTCGACTTGGGCGAGGTTGATCCTGTAACTCTGCTTGTTCGGCAGTCTACGCAGGGCCGATGCCCCGAGGATGCGCCGGCCGTTCCCGAACAAGTCGACGTAGTCGTGGGCGACCTAGGACAATTGGGTGTCGGTACAATCGGCGAGGTGGAACCGATCGCATGCGGCGTATCTGCTTCGACGTTCGAAGACGAAAGAATCCCCGCGCCGAACACAGGCCTATTCTATTTGATGCGTCATGTTGGCGGGTCCTATACCGACGCAGGCGGAACAACGCTGATCGGCACGCGAACCCCGTCGGCTGGAGACTGTCCGTAGCATCGTGGGCTCTGATCTTGCCGGACGGCAGCCTCATCAGAGGAGATTCGCCCGATGTACTTCGAGTTTCGCGAGCCGACGACCCATTCGGAGCTTCGAGATATCCTCTCGGTGCACGAAGCTGTCTACCGTGCGGCTGCTGGCCTGTCCGCGCTAGTCGATGGCAACTCCCACCACGAGACCCCCACCGTTCGACACTTCGGCCTGTTTCGGTGCGAGGGAAACGAGAACCGGCCGGCGGGGTATGTCCGCGTCGTTGAATCGTGTAATCGGGAGAGCCCAGAGCTTCCGCTCTTGCAGTACTTCTCGACCCCCGCGCGAATTCAGAGGATGCTCAGTTCTGTTGTTCGGAAGCATGGGATGGTAATCGAAGGCGGACGCCTTTCTCTGGTGCCTGAATTGCAGGGGGTCCGGGCGGGCAAGCATATTGTCGAGAGCCTGGTAGCGATCTACGGTGTGGCACTGAACGTCCCGTGCCTTCTCGTCTGCTTTTCACACCACCAGGCGCTTTACGAGACGCTCGGCTTTCGTCGCATCTTTCATCATGACATCATCCGAGCGCCGAGCGGGCAGCAGCGCGGTGTCTGCATGTATGGCGTCCGCATCAAGTCCGCTCGAGTGTTCTTAAGAGCAGTTGCGATGGCGCAGGCCTACCGGCAGTTCGGGGCCATTGCGTATCACCGGCAAAGACCCGACAACTTCGCACCGGCTGTGATCCGACCGGAGTTGATTGACCGAGCCGCTCGGATAGTCTCTCGGATTGCTGCGTAGGACCGTGAGGGCGACGATGTCTGAGGAACTGGCTGGTTCATGCGTGTCGAGCATCTCAGGTGCGATTCGAGCCTGGTCGGATGTCGTGGGATCTGGCTACGTCTTGAGTAAGCGCGCGGACTTCGCCGACTACGAGCGAGCGACGTTTGCGACTGCAAATAGAGTGCTCGCGGTCGTTCGCCCTCGAGATCGCGGTGAAGTTCAGGCCTGCATGCGCGTTGCGCAGGAGTGGCGTGTCCCGGTGTACCCGGTGAGTGGAGGCAAGAACTGGGGCCTCGGCTCTCGAGTCCCGTCCAAGGATGGGTGCGCCATTCTTGATCTTGGCCGACTGAATCGTATCCTCGACTTCAACGAGGAGCTTTCCTACATGACGGTCCAGCCTGGCGTCTCGTTCGCGCAGGTCTCCGAGTATCTGCGCGTCCGTGGCTCCCAGCACTACCTGTGCGTGACCGGCGGTCCGCCGGAAGGGAGCCTCATCGGAAACGCGCTTGAGCGCGGGGATGGTCTGGGGCCCTATGGTGAGCGGAGCTTACACTGCTGTGCGTTCGAGGTCG
>DASPGQ010000238.1 GCA_035620555.1 Vicinamibacteria bacterium | reverse complement strand
TTGATCGTGTGCATGGTCACCCCCCATCTTCCACCCGATCAGGCGGCCAATGCGCTGCTGCCTCAGCTTCTTCGCGATGGGCTCACCCGGGAGGGACACGAGGTTCGCCTCATGGCCTTCGAGCCGCGAGCCGGACGGCCCCGTCAGGCCGAGGTCCGCTACATCCCCCGCTCGCGCAACGGGCTTTCGCGCACTCTCCGGTTGTCTCACCTCGAGACGGCGTTCGCCGTATACCGCCAAACTCGCGGATTCTTTAGCCAGGCAGACGTCGTGCACATCCACAGCAACACCTTCATGAACCAGCTCGTGGCCGCGCTCGCGCATCGCCGCCGTCTCCCGTTCCTTGTGACGCACTATGGGACGGAAATCTGGCATTACCGGAAGCGCCCGATCGATCCGTTCCTCTGGATGAACGAGCACGCCGCGCAGGTGACCTACTACAGCCGCCTGCTTCTCGACAAGTCCCTCGAGCTCGGCGTGGTTCCTCCGAGGCGGGTCGTGGTCTATCCGCCGGTCGAACGGGAGTTTCACTTGCCGACCGACGAACAGCGTGCCGCGGCGCGGAGCTCGCTCGGCCTGGGAAGCGAGCCCGTTCTTCTGAACGTCAAACGACTTCACCCGCTTGCGGGCCAGCGATATCTCATCGAGGCCATGCCCGAGATTCGAAGAAGCCATCCGGGCGCGAGGCTCTTCGTCGTCGGAGAGGGGGAAACGAGACCGGAGCTCGAGGAGCTCGTCACGAGCCTAGGTCTCGGTGATTCCGTAACGCTGCTGGGTCTCGTGGATCATCGCGAGCTGCCTCGAATCTACCAGGCGGCGGACCTCTTCGTTCTGCCCTCTCGGCTCGAGGCGTTCCCCACGGTCGCCGCAGAAGCGCTCGCCTGCGGCCTTCCCGTCGTATCCGCCGACCATCCGGGCGGGCGCGAGCTCGCCGAGCTCTTTCCCGACGACGTGGCGCTCGTCCCCCGGGAGCGGGTATCGCCGCTCGCGCAGGCACTCGTGGCGGCGCTGAACAAACCCCGTCGATCTTCCGATCGAACGCGGGAACGTATCGAGCGAGAGCTCCGTCCCGAGGCCGCCATAGCAAAGTACCTCGAGCTCTACCGCGCCGCGATCGAGGAAGGCACCCGTGCGGGGAATTGACGACGCTGCCATCCGCGAGCACGGCGAGGTACGGTTCCGCTCGGATTACCACTACGCGCTGTTCGAGTACTACCGGAGCGCGAAGATCCTGAAGCGTCTCGAATGGGACGGCGTCGAGGTGAAAGGCCGAGTACTCGATGCGGGTTGCGGATCGGGTGGGATCGCCGTCTCTTTCGCCGAGGAGTGCGGGTTTTCCGTCGGGCTGGACATCAAGAACAAGTTCGGGGATGCGGGTGCCAGGCTCGCCGACGAGCTACAGATCCGGAACGTTGCCTTCGTTCAAGCGGACGGGGCGGCGCTTCCGTTTGCCAGCGAGTGCTTCGAGATCGTTCTCTCGCACTCCGTCCTCGAGCACGTCGCCTCGGCGGAAGCCTACTTGAGGGAGTGCCACCGGGTGCTCCGGCCCGGCGGAGTGCTCTTCCTCCAGACGCCCCCTTACCACAGCTTTGCCGGCTCCCATCTTTCACGGCTTCGCGTTCCCGTTCCCATTCATCTTCTTCTGCCTCGCCGTTGGGCTTTTCGATTGAGCTTCTACCTGGCGCGAAAGCGTCCCGGCTGGCTCAAGGAGCCTCGAGAGTCGAACACCTTCAAGCTCATGGCGGAACGGGGCGAAACGAAGGAAGACGACCTGGTGCAGCGCGTGACCGTAGCACGGGTCCACCGATGGCTCGAAGCCGTGGGATTCGACGTCGTGCGAGAGGAGCGTCACGTGAGTGGTTTTTTTACCCAGAACGTGCCGCGGTTCCTCAGGCGGTTTCTCGAGAGGAACGGGTTCACCCAGAACATCATCATCAGCAACCTCGAGCTTCTCCTGAAGAAGACCCAGCCAAGCCCATGAGCTTCTTCAGGGAGCGGACGGAGCTCGTCCTCGCGGGACTTCTTCTCGTCTCGCTCGTTCTCGTCACTCCCCGCATCTCCGAATCCGACGCGATCGAGTACTTCTCGTACCTGCCATCGCTCGTGTTCGACGGCGATCTGGATTTCGAGGACGAGTACACCCATTTCTACGAGGAAGACCCCGAAGCGCGCCAGGGGTTCAAGGAAACGTTTCTGGACCGCTCGACCGCGACCGGACTCAAGCTCAACTTCGGCCCCATTGGCACTGCCGTTCTTTGGTCCCCTTTCTATCTCGCGACTCACGCCGTGGTCGGAGGCGACGGGATGGGGCAGCCGTACCGGACCGCGGTTTCGCTCGCCTCGGCAATATACGCGGTGGTGGGGCTCTTCTTGAGCTATCGGCTCGGCAGGCGTTTCGCCCCTCCCTTCGCGACGTTCGTGGCCGTCGTCGCTCTGTGGTGGGCCACTCCGGTCGCCTACTACATGTACGTGGCGCCCGGGATGAGCCACGCCTGCTCGCTCTTCGCCGTCTCGCTGTTCTTCTCGCTCTGGCCCTGGGCGGCTCGAAGGGGCTTGGCGCAATGGGCGGTCTGGGGAGCGTCCGCCGGACTCATGGCTCTCGTTCGTGAGCAGGATCTCTTCTTCGCCCTGGCGGCTCTCGTAGCCGCGTCACGGTGGGACGTGGCCTCGGGACTGAAACGACTGCTGGTCTTCGGTGGGACGGCCCTCGCCGTGTTCGCCCCGCAGCTTCTCGTCTATACCGTCTTGAACGGAAGGCCGTTTCCATCCCCTCATGTCCAGGGCAAGATGGCCTGGCACTCGCCGCATTTCTTCGAGGTTCTCTTCTCTCCGGAGCACGGTCTCTTCTTCTGGAGTCCGATCCTCCTCGCGTTTCTCTGCGGAGGTTTGTTTCTGGTGCGCCGGCAGCGCGAAGCGGGCCTGGTCCTGCTGGTGGGCTTCTTGTCGCAAGTTTATATCTCCGGCGCCGTGGAATCCTGGACTCAGGCGGGAGCCTTTGGTTCGAGACGTTTCGTGGGAGCTACGGCGATCTTCGCCGTCTGGGGCGCGTTCGGGCTCGCTCTCGTCGAGCCGAAGCTCAAGCGGGCGGGCGTGGCCGCGGTCGCAAGCCTCTTCATGCTCTGGAACGTTTCTCTGATGATGCAGTTCGGGCTCGGCTTGATGGATCGACAACGGCTGGTGTGGTCCGAAGTCGCGCACAACTCGGTCCACGAAGTGCCGCGCCGCCTCGTGTCCGTTCTGGGACGCTACCTGGTGTCCCGGGAGGAGCTCGTCGAAAGCGTGCGGGAGGGCCAGTGATCTCCGACTTTCTGCGATCGGTGGCGCGGTGCCCCGCCTGCCTAGCTAACGGGAACGGTATGACGGGCCGCCTGGATTCCGAGTCAAGCGGCCTGAGGTGCCCTCGCTGCCGGCGGCTGTTTCCCGCGCTCGCCGACGAGGGCTATCTGGACCTGAGGCCGCCCGAAGACATGTTCTCCGACATCACCGAATACGCCGAGGAGGAGTTCCATTCCCGGCTCGGCCGCTTGCGAAGGCCGTTTCTCTCCGCCCGGGTGAAGCTCGACATGATGTCGAAAATGTTGAAGCCCGTGCCCGGGGAGCGGGTTCTCGACATCGGTTGCGGCAACGGCCGATTCGTCTTCTTCAAACGCGAGAGCTGTGGCGAGCTGGTGGGAGTCGACGCTGGCGCTCACTTCGCCGCCGAGCCGCTCGCGAGTGTCGACCTCGCGCGCGGAGACATTCGCCTCCTGCCCTTCGCCGACGGGACCTTCGACAAAGCTTACTCGCTCGACGTACTCGAGCATCTGACCGAGGAGGGGGTCGTACGGATGTTCTCCGAGGCCCGCCGCGTACTCCGCCCCGGAGGGCGGTTGTTCGTCTATTCTCACGTGATGATGAGCTCGAAGCTCGCCGCTTTTCAGCGAGGCGTGAACCGCCTCGTCCGTTGGCTCGATTCGGTGGACCTCGTCGACAACGCTCCGGAGCGGGAGCGAAAGTCCGACCACCGAAACGCTCTCCGAAGCTACGAGCAGCTCGACGCCATCCTCTCGAGGACCGGTTTCGCCGTCGACGCGATCCGCTACTACAACGTGTTCTTCAAGGCCGTCATCGAAGATCTGATGCTTCCCCTCGTCGAGCACAACTTCTACCGGAGACGAGCGAAGTCGCAGCCCGTCGGAGTCGTCGAGACGCACGCCGCTCGGCCGGACGTCGGCCGGTTCTGGCACGCTCCTTTGACCCTGGCGTCGTTTCTCATGAAGCTCGACGTTCTCCTGTTCGGCCGGGTGCGTACCGGGCCGTTCTTCGTCCTTCTTCGAGCCGTGTGAGTGAAGCTTCTCTACGTCGCCTCCGACCAGAGGGTGCCCGGCTCCACCGGGGGGGCGGTGCATGTCGAAGAGGTCGCTTCAGGACTCGAGTCCCTTGGGCACGAGATCCATGTGGTCGCCATCCCCTCCGGAGCCGAGTCCGAGGTCCGCCTTCATCGGAGCCCGCTCTGGTTTCGACACCGTGCGTTCCGGTGGCGCACGAAAGGATTCATCGGTGATCTCATCGAGGAGATCGGAGCCGACGCGGTCATCGAGCGGTACTACAACTTTGGGGGCGAAGGCATCCGCGCCGCTTTCGACCGTGGGCTTCCCTCCCTTCTCGAGGTGAACTCGCCTCTGAAGGATCACCAGGGCTCGATCAAGCAGGTGCTCGACGCGCTGATGCTCGTTCGTCCCATGAAGCGGGCCCGCGATGAGCTCGTTCGCAAAGCGAGCGCTCTGGTGACGCCGCTTCCCGAGATCGTTCCCGATTCGGTGCCGCCCGAGAAGGTGCATCGGGTGAGCTGGGGCGCGAACGTCGAACGATTCCACCCAGACGTGGCGCCGAAGAGTCTCGAGATTCCGACTGCGAGCCGTGTGGTCGTCTTCGCCGGAAGCTTCCGGTCGTGGCACGGGGCCGATCTCCTCGTCCGGGCGGCTCCCCTCGTTCTCGAGAAGATTCCTTCGGCCTTCTTTCTCTTCGTCGGAAGCGGCCCATCCCGTCCGCGCAGGTTATCCTGCGACCGGATGCTCTTTACCGGTGCCGTGCCTCATGCGGAGATGCCCGCGTATCTTCGGCTGGCCGAAGTGGGTGTCGCCCCATACCAGCCCTCGCGGTTGGGTCAAATGAAACTGGGCTTCTACTGGTCGCCACTCAAGATCTTCGAGTACATGGCGACGGGGCTGCCGGTGGTGACTCTGGATGTCGCTCCGCTTCGGGAAGTCGTGAGGCCCGGCTTCGAGGGTGTCCTCGTCCCCGAGGGAGACGTGAGAGCCCTTGCCGAGGCGATCACCTCGCTTCTCGAGAGCCCGGAGCGGGCCCGGGCGATGGGAGCCAGTGCTCGCGCTCGCGTCGTCGAGCGCTTCAGCTGGCAGCGACACTGCTGCGAGCTGGACCGGATTCTCCGGAATCTCGTAGGAGCCGCGTGAACGTTTTGGTGGTCACGGATTCCTTCCCGCCCGGGTCGGGGGGGAGCGGTCGATCGACGGCCGTGCTTGCGAGCGCGCTGAAGCGACGCGGGCACCGGGTTCGCGTGGCCGTGCCACGTGTCGAGCCGAGCCGTCGGACCGCGTGGAGGGGAGTCGATGTCGACGAAATCGAGGTTCCGCGCCCGAGCCTGGGGAACGCCCGGGCGCGAGAGCGCGCCTTTGCGAGCGGCCTGAGCCGTGCCCTCGGGGAAGAAGCCTGGGATGTCGTTCATGCCCAGCACTGGCTTTCCGCCGGCGCCGCTCGGGCCGCCTGCCCGCGGCTGCCTCTCGTGGTTACCGTGCGCGACTACTGGCCCACTTGTATCTGGTCGACCATGCTCTCGGGTCGCCACCTGTGTCCCGGATGTACCTACGGCCGACGCGTCGTTTGCACGGGCCGCAATCGGCCTTCGTTGTGGCCTCTCGCGCCGCTCATCCCGCCATTCATCGAACGAGAGCTGCGACGAAGAGGGAGGATTCTGGATGAGGCCGCGGCGATCATCGCGGTGAGCGACCACGTTCGGCGGACGTTGCAGTCAAGAGAGGGCGTCCAAGTCATTCCTAACCTGATCGAGCTCGACGAACGGCCGAGCCTCCCTCCAAGGGAGCTTCCCGAGCCCTACGTGCTCTTCGCCGGGAAGCTCGAGCCCAACAAGGCGCCCGACCGGCTCTTTCCAATCCTGGACGCCGCCCACTGCCGGATGACCCTGGTGGTAGCCGGGACCGGGAGTCTTCTCGCTCGGCTCAGGGCCGAGTCTCGCGGGCGGGGCTACCCGGTACGTTTTCTCGGTTGGGTCGATGAGACGCGGCTCGATGGCCTGATTCGTCATGCTTCCGCGCTCGTCTTCCCTTCGAGATGGCACGAGCCCCTCTCACGCGTGCTTCTCGACGGGCTCGGCTTCGGCGCCGTCCTCGTGGCCCAACCGACCGGGGGCACGGAGGAGATCGTCGTCGACGGGGAGAGCGGACTTACGGGGCGAACGGTCGAGGAGCTCGGCGGGGCTCTCGCCCGCGTGCTCGCGGACGAGGCACTCGCCCAGCAGGTTCGAGAGGGAGCCGAGCGCATTGCCCGCGCCCGCTTCTCGGCAGACGTCGTCGTGCCGAAGCTCGAGGCCCTCTACGGGTCCGTGGTCGAGTGATGCGAGTCGCTCTCATCTCGCGCGGCATCTTCCCGCTTCATGGCTACGGAGGTCTCGAGCGACACGTGGCCGGGTTGTTCAAATACCTCAGGCGCGCCGGATGCGACGTCTCGCTCTATACGACGCCCCCGAAGGATTCGCACGAAACTCCGGACGGAATTCGGTACGTCACCTATCGGCTGGTGCCCTGGCCAAGAAGAAAGGGATTCGTCCTGCTCGACCGCGAGACCAACTACCTCGCGTGGAGCCTTCGTGCCGCCAAGCGCGTTCTGGCGGATCCGCGGCCGGACGTCGTCCAGGCGGATGGAGCGGCAGCGTTCGGATACGCGTTCACCCGCGATGAGAACGCACCGCCTCTCGTCCTCCACCCGCATGGGATGGAGGAGTTCAAGGCGCCTCCTCTCAAGCGCACGGCCTACCTGCCCTTGCGTTCCGCCACCCGATTGGCGGCCCGCCGCGCGGAGCGCGTGCTCGCTCCCGATGTCTCGATGCGAACCGAGGTGATGCGTCTTCTTGGAATCGGTCCCGACCGCGTGGCCGTTCTTCCGAACGCCATCGACCTCGAAGAAGTGGCTCGTTGGCGGGGCGGCTTCCGGGATTTGAGTCGATTCGGAATCGCGCCGGATGACCGCGTGCTCCTGTCCGTGGGTCGGCTGGAGCTCAACAAGGGCTTCGCCGTTCTCGCCCGAGCCCTCGCCGAGCTGCCGCGCGAATGGAAATGGGTGCTGGTCGGTGAAGGACCCGAGAGGGACAAGCTGGAGCGGACCATCGCCGAGCTCGGACTGCGCCAGCATGTCACGCTCACCGGTTCCATCCCCGACGAGGATCTCTCGGCGCTCTACGACCGTGCCACGTTGTTCGTGCACCCGACTCTCTACGAGGGGAGCTCGATGGTCACGCTCGAAGCGATGGCGCACGGCAAACCGGTGATCGCCAGTCGAGTCGGCGGCATTCCCGACAAGGTCCTCGACGGCAGGTCGGGATTGCTCGTCCCGCCCGGTGATGCGTCGGCCCTGGCTTCCGCCATCAGGGAAGCGGCGAGATCCTCGACGAACCTCGCGGCCTGGGGCGCCGAGGCCGAACGACTGGCTCGAGAGAAATTCGATTGGGCGACACGCGTGAAGGACGTGCTGGCGCTCTACGACGAGATAGGGAAGTCGGCCCGTTGATTCCGCGTCGACAGTCTACAGTCAACAGTCGAGAAAGAGTGGTGACGCGCGGCTGCTATCGACTCTCGACTGTTGACGTCGCCTTGTGCGCCCTTCCCTAGATCTGCTTCATTGTCAACATTTCGGGGGAACAAGGCGACTAGGGAGATGCTTCGAGAAGTCGCTACTCTACTTACGATGAAGCGTCTGTTGATGCGTCGCCTTGGCGTAGAATAGAACCGCGATGGCGACGACTCCGACAAGTCTGCAGGAGCGAGTGCTGCTAACGGGGATCAGCTGGCAGACCTACGAACGACTGCTTGCAGAGCATTTGGGACGAAGCAGTCCTCGTTTTACCTATGATCGCGGGGAGCTTGAGATAATGGTTCTGTCGTTCGAGCATGAGGAGATCAACCGCCTCGTGGCGGACGTTTTCGCAGCTATCGCCGACGCATCCGGAATCGATTTCGTCAACGCAGGCTCGACGACACTCAAGCGACGAGACCTGGAACGGGGTTTCGAGCCCGATACATGTTTCTACGTCGCGAATGCTCCCTCGATCCGAGGCAAGAAGAAGCTCGATCTGCCAGACGATCCCCCACCCGATCTCGTCATCGAGATCGACATCACGAGCTCTTCGCTCGACAAGATGGGCATTTACGCTGCCATGAGAGTGCCGGAAGTATGGCGCTACGATGGAAAGACGGTTCGAATCTTTGGACTTCGAGGCGAGACCTACGACGATCGGTCGACGAGTGGTTTCTTGCCCGGGGTGACTTTCACCGACCTTACGCGCTTCGTCGAGAAGGCACAGACAACACCGCGTTCCGTGTGGCTCCGGCAGGTGCGTGACTGGGTTGAGCGCGCACAGGGCAGGCGGTAGCTTCCAGGTCTCGTCTCGCCAACGCTTTTGTGGAAGTACTCAGACGCTACTCGTCACATCACTACCGCTTCGGCCGTTACAGGCCGCTACTCTCTAGAGAGTCGGCTCAGGTGGATGATTTGGCTTCAAGCAGGACGCTCGGTACAATTCTCGCGAGCGCGCGTGAAAACGATTTCTCGGGGGAGTGACCTATGACCAAAGCGTCGGATGTCTCGCGCCGAACCGCGATTGGAGCAGCGATTGCCGGAGTGGCGGCGATGGCCTCCGGCGAGAGGAAGAACGCCGCAGGGCAGGAAGCGGATGACAGGGAGCGGGTCCAAGGAATCGGCGGGTTCTTTTTTCGCGCCAAAGATCCGAAGACACTCGCCGAGTGGTACGAGAGGCACCTCGGTATAACGCGCGTGCCCGAGAATTACGACCTGCTCCCGTGGCGGACCAACGCGGGGAGCACGATCTTCGCACCGTTCCGCGAGGACACGCCCTACTTCGGGGATCAAAGGCTCCAATGGATGATTAACTTTCGCGTCCGGGACCTTCAAAAAATGACCGATCAGCTCCGTGCCGAGGGCATCGAGGTCGAGCTGGACCCCGAGGTCTATCCGAACGGGCGCTTTGCGAGGCTCTCCGATCCCGAAGGCAACCCGATCCAACTCTGGCAACCTGGCGGCAAAGACCCGGGCTGAGGGAGAGCGGGACCGAAAGTCGTAGAATGCCCCGTGCTCCATATCGGCATTCTCGCCCACAGTGCGGACGGCGCGGCGTTGTGCTTCCTGGAGATGTGCCGAGAAAGCGCGCGCCGGCTCGGCGCCCACCGGCATCCCGAGATCACGCTCTCGATCCTGCCCATGGGTACGGTTCTCGAAGCGTACGACCGCAAGGACTTCCCCGCATTGACCGCCTATCTCGGCCGCACGGGTCAGCGTCTCAAAGACGCGGGCTGTGACTTCTTCGTCTGTCCCGACAATACGGCGCACATTGCGTTCGAGGCGCCGGGCGCACACTTTCCACTTCCGGGCTTGCACATCGCCGAGATCGTGGCGCGGCAAGCCAAAACGGATGGTCGCCGGTGCGTTGGTCTCCTCGGCACCCGATGGACCATGGAGGGTCCGGTTTACCCTGGGGCGTTCACGCGCGCCGGGCTCGAACTGCGCGTACCGCCGAAAGCCGACCGCGACCGAGCCGATACGATCATCTTCGACGAGCTCTGCCAGGGCGTGATCCTCGAGGCTTCTCGTACCGAGTACGTCGGCTTTATCCAGCGGCTCGCCGACGAGGGCTGCGACGCGGTGGCACTGAGCTGCACCGAGATTCCGCTTCTCGTGACGCCGGAGGTATCACCGCTCCCAACGCTCGATTCCACCCGTCTCCTGGCCCGCGAAGCCGTGGCCGTCGCGCTCGGCGAGGCACCGGTGCCGGCGTGGCACGGTGGGCCGATCGAATGACCGCCTGCCGCATCCGCGAGGGAATGCCCCGGAACGAGCTTTAGCGGCTCAGGGGGCGGCCGCCCTCTCTCGCCACGTCCGGGAATGAGACCTCGCCTACTCGTATCGTAGAGCTCGAATGGGCCCGACCGCGCAGGCGCGTCGCGCCGGCAGAAGGCATGCGGCGAAGCCCGCGAGCGCGAGCGCCAGCCCGACCGCGCCGAAAACGACGGGATCCCAGGGCTCGACCTGGAACAGCAGGTTCGTCAACCCGCGTGCGAGCGCAAGAGCGAGCAGCAGACCCATTGCCAGACCGGCAATGAGCTGGACCACGCCCTGCCGCAGCACCAGGATCAGGACGTCTTTGCGAGAAGCGCCGAGGGCTACGCGAACGCCGACCTCGCGGGTGCGATTGCTCGTCGAGAACGCCATGACGCCGTACAGCCCGACGGTGGCGAGCGCCACCGCGGCGGCACCGAAGGCCATGAAGAGGGACCCGAACGCTCGGTAGAACCACGTTCCCAGCGCCAGGTTCTCGTCCATCGAGCGGACCCAGTAGATCGGAAGCGTTGCATCCAACGACTCGATCTCGTCACGGATCATGGACGTGAAGCTCATCGGCTCCCGCTCGGTCCGGACGACGAGGCTCATGAACCGGATGACGTTTTGCGAAAGGGGAATGTAGACGCCGTCATGCTGCGTATCGACCGTTCCGCCCAGATACAAATCGGGCACGACGCCGACGATCGTTCGCCACGGGGTGTCGTCTCCGCCGAGCCGGATTCTCGATCCGACGGGCACCTCGTCCTCCAGATACCGCGCCACGAAGTTCTCGTTGACGATCGCCACCGGAACGCTCCCGGGTCCGTCGGCCAAGGTGAACTCACGCCCGTGGATCGGCTCAACGCCGAACGTCTCGAAATAACCCGGGGTGATCACGATGCGTCGGCTGACGGGATGATCCTGGTCTGTCGCGTAAGCCATCCCTTCGACGCTCAGTTCTTGCCGGGGACCGCCAGTGAGCGGAAGATTCGAGGTTAGAGCCGCGGAGACGATGCCGGTTCGCGACTCGAGCCTCTCTGTGAGCTGGTCGTAGAACTGCTGCTGATCTTCCTCGGTGGGATAGTCGGCTTCGAACAGGCCGAGCCTCGCGGTGAACACGTTCTCGGGGTCGAACCCGAAGTCGGTGGTCGACAGATTGACGACGGTCCGGATCATGAGCCCGGCAGCCACCAGAAGCCCGCAGGAGACCGCGACCTCGCCGACAACGAGCGCCCGGCTGAGGCGACCCAGTCGAAAGCTCGACGATCCGCGGGCTTCGTCATTGAGGATCTCGCCCACCGACGCCCGCGACGCACGAAACGCCGGCATGATCCCTGCGAGGAAGGTGGAAAACAGCACCAACCCGAGAACGAACAACGCCACCGCCGGATCCAGTTTGACCTCGAGCCAGTAAGGAGGCTCGGTATTCACCAGGCCGAGATTGAATCGATGGATCCCGAATTGAGCGATACCCAGACCCAGGAGCGCTCCCGGTACGGCCAGCAGGAACGTTTCCGCGAGAAGCTGCGACACCGTCCGGATGCGGCTCGCGCCGAGAGCGGTACGCACGGCGACTTCTTTCGCCCGCTGGAGCGTCCGCGTGAGCAGCAGATTGGCGACGTTCGCGCAGGCGATGAGCAGCACGCCGAAGACCGCACCGAGCATGATGACGAGCATGGCTCTCGCCTGCTCGCCCACATACCAGTCGGTGAGGCTTCGAAGGTCCACCCCGACCCCTTCGTTGGTCTCCGGGTGCTCGGTCTCGAGCCGCCTCGCGATCCCGTTCATCTCGGCCCGCGCTTGCGCGATCGTGACTCCCGGCTTGAGGCGCCCCAGGGCCTCGATCGTCGTGCCTTCGAGCGCGGGCCCCGAGCCGCGCGAATAGGCGAGCGGATCGATGCGCAGCGGAAGCCACGCATCCATCTGACCTGGAAAGCCGAACTTCTCCGGCATCACCCCGACGATCGTGGTGGGCAGGCTGTTGGCGCGCACGGTTTTGCCGATGACGTCGGGGTCGCCTTCGAAACGATCCTGCCAGGCGCGGTAGCTCAGGATCAGAACCGGCGCGGTCGACGGATGATCCTCCTCGGCCCGGAAGGTTCTGCCCAACACCGGCTGCACTCGCAAGACGTCGAAGAGCCGGGCGCTGACATAAGCACCCAGATAGCGGATCGGTCGTCCTTCCGTGCCGGCGATATTGACCGTTTCGGCATAGTAGGCGGCGATGTCCTCGAAGCTGGTCTGCTGCTCGCGCCAGTCGGTGAAGTCATGAACGCTCACCGGCAGAAACTCGATACCCTGCCCCGGGCGGTTCGAATAGAGGTGGATCAGCTCCTCCGGATCTTCGAGGGGGAGCCCACGCCACACCGCAGCGTAGACGATGCTGAACATCATGGTGGTGAGGCCGATCCCGAGGGCTAGTGCCAGTACCGCAAGCGCGCTGTGTCCAGGGCGTTTCCCGAGCATTCGCGCGCCGAAGCGCAGATCGCCGAAGAGATGGGACATGATTCGTCTCCCGCCGACCGACCGGCTACTCATTCAGACGTAAACGGCCCCCCGAAGGTTCGGCGATTCTCGATCGACTCTCGCTTGCCCGTTTACTCCACTCTCAAAGCGAGAAAGGGGTCGATCCGAGTCGCCCGTCGCGCCGGCAGATAGGATGCAGCCAAAGAGATCGCGAGAAGCAGGACGGCAATGAGAAGTATCGTCAACGGGTCGCGGGGCTCGACCTGGTACAGGAGTCCTTCCAGGTAGCGTGACGCACCGAGCGCCCCCGCCACCCCGATGCCGGAGCCGAAAAGAGCGAGCTTCAGCCCTTGCCCAACGACGAGCCGAGCTACATCGCCACGCGAGGCTCCGAGCGCCATGCGCAGGCCGATCTCGTGAACTCTCTGGCTGACACCGAACGCAATGACGCCGTAGAGGCCAATCGCCGCGAGCAGAATTGCCGCCACGGCAAAAACGCTCATGAGGGTCAGCGTGACGCGCGGCTGTCCAATCGACCGCGCCACCACGGCTTCCATGGAGCCGATGCTCGTGAGCGGGACCTCGGCATCGATGGGAGAGAGCCGGGCCCTGAGCTCGGCGCTCGACGAAACCACGCCTTCTCGGCTTCGTACGACGAGGGTCATGAAATTGTTCGGAAACTGAGGCTGCGGCCAGTAAAGAGTCGGGCGCGCCGTCGTGGAAAGCTCGGTGAGCCTCACATCGCCGACCACGCCCACGACCTCGGCCTCGATGTCGTGTCCCCACTCCATGAGCACGGTCTTGCCGAGCGGGTTCTCCCCCGGCCAGACGGTTTCGGCGAGCGTTCGGTTGACGATGACCACGGACCGCGCGCCGGCTCGGTCGCGATCGTCGAAAGTCCGCCCTCCCAGGACCGGGATGCGAAGCGCGCGGAACAAGTCACCGGCCACGACGCGGACGTCGGCGACCCGCGGCTCTTCCGGAGGCGGATCGGGCTTGTCGGCGACGCGGAACGATGTGGCGGAGCCCTGGCTTCCGAGGGGAAGCCAGCTGATGGCACCGGTTGTCTCGACCCCGGGCAGGCTCTCGATTCTCTCGAGGGCCTCGCGGAAATAGGCGAGCTGTGCTTCGTTCTCTTCGTATCGGGGACCTGCGAGATCGATCTGGATCGCGGCCACGTTCTTCGGATCGAACCCCGGATCGGTATCCGACAGGCGAAGGAAGCTGCGAACGAACAGCCCCGTTGCCACGAGGAGCACGACGGCGACGGCCATCTCGAGGACTACGAGAGCGTTCTTCAATTTTTGACGAGACGCGCTCGAGCCGGCGCGCCCCCCTTCTCTGAGCGGCTCCACGAGATCCCGACGAGAGGTCTGTACCGCGGGAAGCAGACCGAAGAAGAAGCTGGTCAGAAACGAGATCCCCAAGGTGAAACCGAGCACCCATCCGTCGAGCTCGATGGAAAGGAACGTGGGAACCTCGGCGGGGAGGAGGGAAACGAGCGACGTGAGGAGCACGCGTCCGAGGGCCAAGCCACCGACTCCGCCGAGAACGGCCAGCAGCAGGCTCTCGACGAAGAGCTGTCTCAGAATGCGCCAGCGATGGGCGCCGAGCGCGGCGCGCACCGAGAGCTCGCGCTCGCGGGTGAGCGACCGGATGAGAAGCAGATTCCCCACGTTGGCGCAGGCGATGAGAAGTACGGCGGCCACGGCGGCGAAGAGAACGAGAAGGGCACCCCGGACGTTGCGCACGAGCTCGGGCTGGAGGGGGTAGACGTCGGCGGTCCAGCCGGCGTCGAAATCGGGCTTCTCTTCTTCCAGGTCGGCGGCGATTCGCTTCATCTCGTCCGCCGCCTGCTCCACGCCGACGCCAGGCGCGAGACGCCCGAGCACGGTGAGGTATCTCCCGCCGAACTCACGGTGCTCGTCGGTGAAAGCGAAAGGCGACCAGAGCTGGATGCCCGAGCCGGTGTGCTGGGTGCTCGAAGGAAACTCGATCCCTGGTGGAAGCACGCCCACGACCGACACCTCCCGCCCATTCAGACGAAGCGTTCTTCCGACGACACCGCGGTCGCCGCCGAACCGCCGCTTCCACAAGCCGTCTCCGAGAAGAACGACTTTGTCGTTGCCCGGAATGCCGTCCTCGGGAGCAAAGATCCGTCCGATTGACGCCGAGATCCCGAGCGTCGAAAAGAAGTTGGAAGAAACGTACCCAATGGCAACGCGCTCCGCTTCTCCTTCCGCCATCACGTTCGCCGCCCAGGGGGTGAAAGCGGCCAGGGACTCGAAAGAGCGTGCCCGCTCGCGCCACCTCAGAAAATTGTGGGGGCTCACCACATTTCTCTCGCGGTCCCGCTTGTACGCTTTCTCCCAGACGAGAACGAGTCCTTGGGGATCGCGGAAGGGAAGGGGCCTCAGCAGGACGGCGTTGACCAAGCTGAAGATCGCGGTCGTCGCGCCGATTCCGAGCGCGAGAAGCGTGACCGCGACCAGAGTGAAGCCGGGGCTCTTCCTCAGCATTCGGAGGCCGTAGCGGAAATCGGCGCCGAGTCCTTCCCCGAGAGAGCGCGAACCTCTCACATCGAGCGCGTCCGCCAGGGCGCCGAAAGAGCGCGCGATGAGATTCATATGAAACCTCCAGTCGATTCGGCGATAGGCTTCGTGCTCACGCCGGTGATGCCAGATCTCGGATTCCCACTCGAGGCGCCACTCCACTCTCTCTCGCCTCGGGACGAGCCAGGAGGCGGCGCTCACGATCCATCGAGCGATCCTGTCGGCCATGGCTCACGTCGTCGAGCGCGCGGCCCGGAGCTTCTTCCCGTCCGCGCCGAGGAGCAGCTCGACCACCGGGAATCGCTCGAGAGCCTGCACCCTCATGGCTTCGCCGGCCGCGGTGAGCTGGTAGTAGCGCCGGGGAGGTCTCTGCTCGCGCCGCGCAACGGCGGTGTTCTCCCACCGGGCGGTGACGAGCCCCTCTCGTTCGAGCCGCCGCAGCAAAGGGTAGACGGTTCCACTGGGAAGACCGGTGACGTCCATCATCTGAAACCCGTGGTGGTGGCCGCGAGCCAGAGCTTCGAGGACGAGGGTCGTGGGATAGGTGAGATTCATGGTCAATCGTCCTACTTATGTAGAATTCTATACAATGGACGGCTCGCAGTCCAAATGAAAAAAGATAGGTCTCGTCGAGAGACTCAGGAGCCGAGGGAACGGAGCATCGCCTCGACGAACCGGCGTTCCATCTGATCCCCACCGGCCTTGAGGGCGCTCTCGAGCGCGACCCGCGCCTCGTCGGATCGGCCGAGACGTTGCAGGATCTGCCCGCGCAGTTTCTCTGCCTGGAACGACGGCTCGACGGAAACGGCGCGTTCCGCTTGCTCGAGAGCGGCGTCGAGCTTGCCGGACGTGAAGTAAGAGGCGGCGAGCTCGAGCCGGGTACTGGCCTCCGAGGTCATGTCGCTCACGTGCGCCAGAACGTCGGGCGGGCGAGCTTGCATGAGGGTCAGGATCTCGGCGACGTCATCTCGGTAAAGAGAGCGCGGTGCCGCGAGCTCGATCAGCATGTTGTCGTCGGTATTGATGGTTGCGCCGCGGGTGAACGCTTCGGCGCCCATCGCGTCGAGGGTCATGCCCGCGAGGATGTCGGCGGGGTAGTTGAAGTTCGCGGCCACGAGGCGCTCGCGAATCGCCTCGTTCTCGTAAAGGGCCTGGAGGCGCTCCATCGAGAGTCGAATGGGGCTTCGTGAGCCGAGAACGACCAGGTCTCGATCTTGAAACGCCGTGACGTGGGGGAACACCGCACGGAATGAGGCGAGGAGGGACCGCGTGGACGCTTCGGACATCCCGTAGAGGTGAAACCACTGGCAGAAGACACCGTCCTCCGCGAGACGCGTCGCGGCCTGCTCGAAGAAGTCATGGGTGAAGAGGTTCGCGACTCCCGTCAGCCATGGGTTCGAGGGCTCGCTGATGATGAAATCATACGGCTCTCCACCGCGGGCGAGCTCCCGTCTCGCGTCGCCGAGCACGAGGCGTACCCGCTCGTCGGAAAGAGGTGCTCCGTTCTCCGGCTCGAAGAATCTCGAGGCTTCCACCACCGCTGGCTCGATCTCGAACGCATCGACTCGCTCGACTTCGTGCTGGAGCACCGCATCGACGGTATAACCGCTTCCCCACCCGATCACCGCCACGCGTCGAGCGTCACGGGCGACAAACGGGAGATGGCCCATGAGAAGCTGTGTCTGCATGTCGCCCGGACCGTTGGAGGCGTCGGTTTTGCCGTTGATCTTGAGGAGTCGAAACCGCTCGATTTTCTGGACGGAGACGGTCGCGGTCGCGCCGTCGCGATAGAAGACGAGCTCGTGGGCGGCGACGATGTTCCGGAGTTGGCCGAGCTCGTAGGTTGCGTAAGTACGCGCCCCGCTGTAGACGCCGAAGCTCTTGAGGGCACGGGCGCCGCTCGGGTCGAGGGCGAGGATGACGAGAACGAGTGAGCCGGCAACTGCTGTCGTCGGAACCGATGAGGACCTGGAACGGAACAGGAGCCACAGCGCCATCGCGAGGCCCGCGATCGCGGCCGCCCGGGTCGAGAACTCGACCCCCAGGTTCCCCAGGAGAAAGGCGGAAGCAAGAAGCGCCCCCGCCGAAGAGCCGAGTAGGTTGGCCCCATAAACATGGGACACGGTTGCGCCCTCGTCGTCGGTATCGCGCGTCGTGTCGATGGCGAGCGGCAACGTGGCTCCGAGGGCAAGGGTGGAGGGGAGCATGAGCAATCCCGCGATGACGAACTGCGAGGCGAAGAGCGTTCCCGGTCGTCCATCGAACGAGGTGTACAGGTTGAGAAAGAGGAAGGGGAGGCTTCGCGCGATGACGAGGCTGAGAAAAGCAAATCCCGCTGAGGCGACGAGTGCCTTCGCGAGCCGGAGCCGATCGTTTTCTCCTCGAGGGCGGCGCCGCAGGTAGGCGGCTGCAGCCGCCGAGCCCAACGCAATGCCGAAAAGGAACGTCGAAAGCATGATCGAAACGCCGTATACCGACGAGCCGTAGACCATCGAGAGAGTGCGAGACCACGCCACTTCGTACACCATTGCGCTCGCGCCCGAGACGGCTACCGCGGCGAGGACGACCGGCGGGGCACCCGAGCGGAGAGGGGCGGGGATCGAAGGCCGACCACCCGTTTGTAGGCCGAAGGCGAGCAACAGCCCGCAGGCGACGATCTCGAGCCCGGCGCCGACGAAAAGGGTCCGGCTCAACCCCAGGAACGGGAAGAACCAGAAGACCGCGAGCACGGGTCCCAGGACCGCGCCAGCCGTATTCGATGCGTAGAGGATCCCGACCCGGACCGCGGTGCGGTCGTCGGAGAGAGCGCGGACGAGCACGGGCAGAGACGCACCCATGGCGATCGTCGCCGGGAAGATGGCCGCGATCGCGAGCAGAGCATGGGCGGCTTTGCCGATCATCGCCGGCGTTGCCAGCGAGTACAGCCCAACGAAGGCCTCGAGCAGGATGAACGTCATCACCGGGTCGAAGCGGGTGATGAAACGCCGGCCCGCCAGAGCGCTTCCGACGGCCATCCCGCCCATGAAAGCGCTCAGGACTACTCCGACGGCGGTCGCCGTTGCGCCGAAGTGAAGAAGAAGCAGGCGCGTCCAGACCGTCTCGAAGACGAGTGCGGCGAGACCGCTGAGGAAAAAGGCAGCAAGGAGGACTGCGCGCCGCTGCACGACGCATCATAGAACGACGGGCTCAGCGCCTCAAGCGATCGACGAGCACGTCGTCGTTGTCTTTCAGGTATACGACGCGCCAGGGGTTTCGATCGTCGGATGTGAGCACGAGCGTCGCCTCCACGCGCGTAACCCCCCGTTTGACGAGGAGAAATCGGCACGATTGCTCATCGAGACTGAACGTCGGTTGCTCGAACTTCTCGTCGTAGTCGTCGGGAAGCTGACGGCCGTTCTCGCGCAGTGCTTCGCGAACCACATCCGTCAATCGTGGACCCATATGTCGCACGACCCACTCTTGCCGGGCGCGGTCGTAGTTCAGCAGGACAGCCTTCGACGTGCCGTCGGAGAGCTCCAGCAGGGCGCGACAGCCGAGTGTGCCGCGCACCGGATGGGCCTCGAAGCCGCAGACGTCTCGGTCCCAGTTCAGTCCTTGTCGCTCGACATGGTGCCGAAGGGCACCACCGATCTCCTCTTTGTTGAACTCGAACTCGCAGCCGACGTCGCGGGTTTGAAATTCCAGCCACGGATTGACTCCATGGACCACGATGCGGTTCAAGTAGAGGACAGCACGCTCGTATTCCAATCTGAGACGCTCGAGCTCCGCCGGGTTCCGAGTACTCTGCACCGCTCGTGACAGCTCGGCGACCTTCCCCACGAGGCCTCCGAGGATACGAAGGACCGATTTCGCGTGAGGCTGAGCCTCCGGCTCGGACTGAACGATCCGTTTGGCGAAGGAATCGATGAGAGTGAGGATTTCGCGAGCGTATCTCAGCCGCGACAGCAGCTGGACACGATTGGTCCCCACCGGCTCGTGAAGCCTCTTGACGAAGCGAGGCAAGGATCGCCGTTTGTCTTTATCGAGCAGTTTGCGAAGGGAAAAGAGGTTGTAGAAGCTCTGGTAGATGGTCGCCTGACTCTGGAGGTGATGTCGAATCTTGGACTCGGTGGTCTTGCGGCTCTCGTCCTTGCTCGGGCGGGAGAGCGCTTCGAGAGGCTTTTGACCGAAGCCTTCGCGCGCGAAGCTCACGAGTCCCACGAGACTACCCTCGGAGCTCAGGCGGATCTCGACGCGATAGGGCTCGGCGTCGACCCGGGTGGCGCCCAGATCGACGCGCTCCGAATCCACGGTGGCTCGGAGCTTCCGGATGAGGCGTATCACTTTCTCGAGGTCGTCGCCGGCTCCGCTCTCGAGAGCTCTCTCGACTTCGTTCTTGAACGTTTCGAGCCGGTCCCGGTCCTCCCTTCGATAGCCCATCGAGGCGAGGGCTTTTCCCAGGTCGATTGGAATCGGCACGGCGTCGATGCTGTCTTGCGGCAGCTGGGAGCCAACCCCGGTCGGCGTGAGGCGTTCGGTGAGAATCTTCCCGAGGCGCGACCGCTCCCCGGCGTCCGGCGCCTCCGCCGAGTACAGACTCCCAAGAGTGACCAACTCGGTCGGGTAGAGCGCGAGGACGGCGACGAGGCGCCAGAGGGTGCTCGGATCGTTCGGCAGCGGCTCGGGCCACGGCGTGTAGCCCAGCGCAAGAAAAAGGTCCTCGACGAGCTCCATCGGGCAATCGCCTTTCTCGACGAGGTCGGCGACGAAATCCGCGTCATCATCCTCGACCCGGTCCAGCGGAGACACTCGCTCGGCGAGCCTTCCGTCCAGGACCTCGAGCTCTTGATGGAGACGGTACTGGTGCCGGTCGAGCCGGATGATCGTCTCCACCTCGGCCAAGGATTTTTCGTTGATCTCCGACTGCACCAGCGCTTGGAACACCCGGAGTAGTGCCGTGGTTCGATGGATGGCAATCGGGTTCAACGCTTCGATGTTCGTGCGAAGGTAGGGTAAGGCGTCGACGGCAAGAGGACGTGCCTGCTCGACACTCTTTCGCAATACCGGCTTTATGGCTTCGGCCGTGCTCGGAAACGGTTCGCCAATGACCAGCTTTTCGATGATCTCGGCGCACAAATCGGCCCGGGTCTCGAGAGCGTCACGGGGCTCGGGCTCGAACCTTTCCCGAATGAAGTAAGCGAGGGGAATGATGATCTCATCGACGAACCGACGGTCGAGACGTTCCCGCTCGTCGTCGGAAAGCTCGGTCGTCATCCTCAAGCGCGTGAGCTGTCCATAGAGATCGAGAAACCGTTCGTGGAGATGGCGGTAGCCGTTGCGATACTGGGCGGCCACCAATCGGTTTCGGATGAGACGTGAGTCGAGTCGGATGCCTTCGGGGGCGCTGTCGAGCAAGACCATCTCGACGGAGCGAAAGAACTTGTCGATCGACTCCCGGCACGAGCTCCAGTAGCGCGCGAGATTCTCTTTGAGCGCCGTCGGGTCGTTGTCTTCGGGGAATGCTCCGGTCGACGTCGGGAGCGCGAGGACTTCTACCTGTTCGAGGACGTGTTTGCTGAGAACCTCGTCGCGATAGGCCTTCAGATCATCGGCAAAAAGCGCCGGGTCCGGAAGAAGCGCCGTCGGCACTTCCTCGTCGAGCTCGGCAACGAGCTTTGTTCTCAGCGCCTCGAGCTGCTCTTCGATGAAGGCGTCGAGCCGCGTAGTAAAGCCCATATCAAGGGTAACTTGCAGGAGATCGTTGAGCGCGGGGCTCGCGACCGAATCCTGGAGGCGCCGGTGGATTTCATGGAGCAGCTCCGTCCGCGATTCCCCCAGCAGCACCGACGCGCGATTGTGGATCTGCTCGGAGAGAATGAGCCGGGATTCGCGCTTCTGTGCCTCGCGTCGGGCGAGGACGACAGCTTCGGCCTCGGCGGCACGCTCGGGAACCGTGTCGACTCGGTCGAGAAGCTCTTCGTTGAGCGCGTTCTGGAGCTCATCCTCGATGACGGAGGTATCCTTCGAACCGAGGAGACTACCGAAATGTTTGCGAAGACGGTCCAGCATCGGGTCGGCTAGAGACGAATCGGCCGCGGATTGGCTAAGTTGTTGGTATTGCATCCATATTAACATGCGGCCCCGGCACCTGACAGGGGTGCCGAATTGACACCTCCATACGCGTGTGTTAGCTTTTCGAACGTGGCTGCGGCTGCAGTCATCCCGGTGGCGCTATCGTCTAGGGGACTAGGACGGGTGGTTCTCAGCCATCAAACCGGGGTTCGAATCCCCGTAG
>DASPGQ010000237.1 GCA_035620555.1 Vicinamibacteria bacterium | reverse complement strand
CGCAATTCGATCGGCCAGCGTCGGGCCTTCCACGAGCTCGAGCACCAACGCGTTGGACTCGAACCCGTAGATGCCTGCGATGTTCGGGTGGTTCAGCGACGCCAGGAGCTTTGCCTCTCGTTCGAACCGCGCGACACGCTCTGCATCCGCCGCGAGCTCCTCGGGAAGGACTTTGATTGCCACTTCGCGGTCGAGCTTGGTGTCGCGCGCCAGGTGGACCTCGCCCATTCCGCCTTTGCCGATGGGCACGGTGATCTCGTACGGACCGAGCCGGGCTCCCGGGGAGCCCCTGTTTGGCCCGAGAAGCGCAGCTCGCAAACGGTGGCTCGTATCGACACGCTCCGTCTGCTTCACGTCGCACCATCCGGAGAATCTGGCGATAAGAACGAAAAGTTACAAACGATGTTCCTCCGACGAAAGCCAATTCTCGATCCGCAGCGCCGGAACTCGAGCGAACTGATGCAGGTTACCGGAGGCCATCCTAGAAAAACCCTGCGCGGTCGAAAGGGTTCCGAGTCTGCGGTCGCGGCTTTGCCGCTCGCGAATCCTCCATGGTAGGTTCCGAGCGATGCACCAGCCTAATCGACGAGAGTTTCTGGCGAGCCTCGGTGCGCTGGGCCTCGCGCCATTCGAGCGGACCGAAGCCGAGCTGATCCTGCACAATGGCAACCTCATTACGGTCGACGATTCCCAGCCGAAGGCGCAGGCAGTCGCCATCGTTCGGGACCGGCTTTTCGCCGTGGGCTCGGACGACGAGGTGCTCAACCTGGCAACGGCGCGGACGAGGCGCGTGGATCTGGAAGGAAAGACGGTCGTTCCCGGTTTCGTCGACGCTCATACCCATCTGGGCTACTCGGGGCTTCGTCACCTGACGCGGGTCGACTGCGACCTCCGTACCATCGAGGCCATCAAGGGCGCGATCCGTGCCTATGCTCAGGAAACGCCCGTCGGGGAGTGGGTCGCCGGGTTCAAGTACGACGATACGAAGACCGCGGAAGGACGCGCTCTCACGCGCGCCGATCTGGACGACGTGGCACCCGAGCATCCCGTGGTGATCGAGCACCGTGGAGGGCATACCTCGTACGTGAACTCGCTCGCCCTGAAGAAACTCGGTTACGACGAGAGCTCGAACGATCCGCCGGGCGGGCATCTGGGCCGCGACGCCGATGGACGGTTGAACGGAAAGCTCGAGGAGAATGCGTCGTTCGCGGCGATACGAGCGCTTCCGTCCGATTTCACCCGCGAACAGGCGCGAGAAGGTGTCAAGCTCATCTCCCACATGATGGCTGCGGCCGGGGTGACATCGGCCCACGACGCGCTCGGCACACCGGACGACCTGAGGTCCTACCAGGATGCGCGCGAAGCGGGGGAGCTGGCGCTCCGGGTCTACACGCTCATCGACTATGAGTACCTCGACAGGATGCTCGAAGCCGGCATTCGCAGCGGGCTCGGTGACGAGTGGGTCAAGGTGGGAGCGGTGAAGCAGATTTGCGATGGCTCCATCTCGGAGAGGACGGCGCGCCTGAGCGAGCCCTTTATCGGCCGGCCCGATGATTACGGCATCATCGTGACGAAGGAGGAGGACCTCCTGGAGCAGTCGCGAAAGGCCCACGACGCGGGATGGCAGCTGGCGATCCACGCGAACGGCGACGTCGGCATCGATATCACCCTGCGGGTCTACGAGACACTCCAGAAAGAGAATCCGCGCCCGGACCCTCG
The DNA here is from genome assembly GCA_035620555.1 of Vicinamibacteria bacterium. Lineage (NCBI taxonomy): Bacteria > Pseudomonadati > Acidobacteriota > Vicinamibacteria > Vicinamibacteria bacterium. Next base: position 6,986 of record DASPGQ010000237.1, on the reverse strand, counting down.
GTTCCGGCTCGAACATTGCACGGTCATCAACGACGATCTCGTTAGGCGCATCCGCGCCCTGGGTGCCATCCCGAACCCGTTCTCCACCTACGTCTACTATCATGGAGAGAAAATGGTCCACTACGGACCCGAACGGTTGGAGCGGATGTTCGCCGTCCGGAGCTTCCTCGATGCCGGAATCAGGGTTACGCAGACGTCCGATTACCCTCCGGGGCCGTTCGAGCCGATGATGGCGCTACAGTCGAGCGTGACCCGTACCGACGCAAGAGGCAACGTCTGGGGTCCGCAGCAGAAGATCAGCGTCATGGAGGCCATTCGTGTCGGGACCCTCCACGGCGCCTACGCATCCTACGAGGAGAACGACAAGGGTTCCATCGAGGCCGGCAAGCTCGCGGATCTGGTCGTCCTGGGTCAAGATCCGACGCGAGTCGAACCCTCGACGCTCATCGACGTGCCTGTCGAGCGTACGATGATCGGCGGTCGGTGGGTTCACGAAGCTTGAACGATCGAGCGGGGCTGCCATGAACGAGGCTGGGTCTGTTTCGAGCCTCGACGGCATGAAGCTACTGTGACTGCCGAGCCCTCGGTTTGAGCTCCGGAGTCGTTTCCGGAGGCTTACGATGGCGCGTCTTCTGCTCGTAGGCGTAAGCGTATTGCAGGAGCATGCCCTCGGTGAACGGCCGTCCCATGAGCTCGATGCCTACCGGAAGCGCGTCGGCGGTGAAGCCCGCGGGCACGGTGATTGCGGGAAAGCCGATCACCGGGCTCAAGTAGCGGTTGTTACCGATTCCGTAGGCATCGTCGGGTTTCGGGTTCGTGAGGACGTCGGGGGCGATGGGCGTCGGTTGGTGATCGAAAGTGGCATAGACGAGCGCATCGAGCTCGAGGTCGGCCATCAGCTTCACGACGCTCAGGCGAAGCCGTTCCTTCGCGTGCAGGGCGGTAAGGTAGGCGGCGTCGTTCGTCGACTTCCCAACGACGTTCAACAGGCTCGTCGCGCGCCAGGGCGTGACCGTGCCCGTGACCAGTATCTGTCGAAGAGTGGAAGCGGGTGCATTGGGATGTTCGGCGAGATAACCATTCGTCGCTTCCTCAGTTTCATAATCGTTCTCGTCGTAGGTCTTCTCGATGAGCTTCTGAGCGTCGGGAATGGTGACGGGGTCGACGAGCTCGGCGCCGAGCGATCCGAGATCGCGAATCGCGGCGTCGATCACCGTCCTCACCTTCCGGTAATCTTCCGATTCCCGATCGGTCTTGGGATCCATGGGCTCGCGGACGATCCCGAGCCGCGCCCCTTCGAGGCCATCGGCACGGAGAAACGCGCTGTAGGAATCGGGAATATGCCCGACCACGTAGGCGGTCATCGGGTCGTTGGGATCGTACCCGGCGATGACGTCGAGCAGAATGGCGGCGTCACCGACGGTTCGAGTCATGGGGCCGAGCGTGTCGTTCGCGGGCTTCGCGGGCATCATGCCGAATCGGCTGACGAGAGGCACGGTGGGTCTCAACCCGACGAGGCTATGAACCGCGGCCGGCCCTCGAATCGAGCCTCCCGTGTCTTCACCGATCCCGACCATCCCGAAGTTGGCGGCGATGCCTGCGCCGGTTCCGCCGGATGAGCCGCTCGGGTTGCGGGTGGGGTCGTAGGCATTGCGTATGATGCCGAAAGCGGAGCCCACGTAGCGGGAGGCGAACTCTCCCATCGTCGTCTTAGCGAGAATGATGGCCCCCGCCGATCTCATCTTCTCGACGATGGTGGCGTCGCGAATGGGAACGAAATCTCGAAAAACCGCGGAGCCGTAAGTCGTGGGCATATCGCCGGTCTCGACCTGGTCTTTGAGGAGAACGGGGATGCAGTGCAAGGGCCCGAACAGCTTCCCGCCGGACTCGCGGGCTTCGTCGAGCTGGTCCGCTTCTTCGAGCGCTCGCGGGTTCAAGGTCTGGACGGCGTTCAAGTTGGGACCCTGTTTGTCGTAGGCTTCGATGCGGTCGAGATAACTCTGCACCAGCTCGCGACATGTGATGCGTCCCGAGAGCATGGCGGCGTGAACGTCGCCGATCGTCGCCTCGAGTAGCGTGAACGTCTCCGGGCTACTCGATTGCGCGGGCTCGGCGAGCGTGATGCCCAGCACCGTGAGAAAGGCGGCACCTGCCTCCGTGATTCGCTTCGTCGCATTCATGACCCGTCGCCTCCGCCTTCGGCCGGACCAGGGAGATTATGGTCCATTCGCGGCGACGGTGCGAACGGTCGGTACTCGAGCGGTCGTTCGCCTATTCGGTGATTCCCGCGAGATTCAGAAAGAACGCGTACTCGAGCGCCGTCTGGCGATGATAACGGAAGCGGCCCGAGGGGCCGCCGTGACCTGCCTCCATGTTGGTCTTGAGAAGCAGAAGGTTCTCGTCGGTCTTGATCGCTCGCAACTTTGCGACCCATTTGGCCGGCTCCCAGTACTGGACTTGAGAATCGTGATATCCCGTGGTCACGAGCAGGTTGGGATAAGCCTTGGGCACCACGTTGTCATAGGGTGAATAGGAGAGCATGTAATCGTAGTAGTCTTTCTTGTTGGGATCGCCCCATTCGTCGTACTCGCTGGCCGTCAGCGGGATGTCGGGATCGAGCATCGTAGTGACGACGTCGACGAAAGGCACCTCCGCCACGACTCCTTTGAAGAGCTCGGGGGCCATGTTGACGACGGCTCCCATGAGAAGGCCCCCGGCGCTTCCTCCGACGGCGAAGAGGCGGTCGCGGCTGGCATAGCCTTCCTCGACGAGGAACTGCGCGCAGTCGATGAAGTCGGTGAACGTGTTCTTCTTGTCGAGGAGCTTGCCCCTCTCGTACCACTCCCGTCCCATCTCCTCGCCACCCCGAACGTGGGCGATGGCGAACGCGAAACCGCGATCGAGAAGACTCAGCAAAGCGGATTCGAACACCGGATCCAGGCTGTAGCCATAAGAACCGTAGCCGTAGAGGAGCAGGGGACGGGTGCCGTCTTTCTCGAAGCTCTTGGAGAAAACGATCGAAAGGGGCACTCTCGTTCCGTCCCGTGCCGTGGCCCAGAGCCGATCGGTCGTGTAGTCCGACGGATCGTAGCCCCCGACGACTTCTTCACGTTTGAGAAGCGTCTTTTGCCGACTGGCCATGTCATAGTCATAGGTCGACCAGGGCGTCGTCAACGAGGTATAGGTGTAGCGCAGCGTCGGTGTGTCGGCCTCCATGTTGATGTCGATGAACGCGAGGTACGTCGGCTCGCCGAAGTCGACGAGGTACTCTTCGTCAGACCGGGGCCGAACCCGCAGTTGGTTCAAACCGTCTTTGCGCTCTTCGAGCACCAGGTAGTCGTCGAATAGCTCGAACCCGCTGAGAAGCACGTCCTCGCGGTGGGGAACGATCTCTTTCCAATGTTCCTTCGTCGGCGAGGTCACCGGGGTTTCCATCAGGCGGAAGTTGGTGGCGTTCCAGTTGGTCCTGATCGTAAGTCTGTCGCCGTGGTGATCCACGAAGTACTCATGATCGCGCTCCCGCGGCTGGATCACCGTGAAATCGCCCTGGGGCTCGTTCGCGTCGAGAAGCCGGTACTCGGTGCTCAACGTCTGCGAGGAGCGAATCATGACGTACCGCTCGGATTTCGTTCTGAGGACCGAGACATCGAATGTCTCGTCCTTTTCCTCGTATACCAGGACGTCCTGGATGGGATCGGTCCCGACGACGTGGCGGTACACGCGGTACCAACGCAGAGTCTCGGGGTGTTGCTTCGTGTAGAAGTAAGTCTTGCCATCATTGGCCCAGACCCCGTTGCCGGTGACGTTTCGAATCTCCTCCTCGTACATTGCGCCCGATACGAGGTTCTTGAAGCGAACGGTATAGAAGCGCCGGCCCACCGTATCGACCGCGAACGCGAGCGTCGCACCGCTCGGGCTCACCGAGAATGGCGATACCCGGATGGAGAAGAACTCATATCCTTTAGCGAGCTCATCGGCGTCGACGAGAACTTCCTCCTGGCCTTCCGGAGAGCCCTTCTTCCTGCAGTAGATGGGATATTCCTCGTCCTGCTCGTAGCGACGGTAGTAGTAGTCGCCCTGGTAACGATAGGGCACGGAGTCGTCGTCTTTCTTGATTCTCCCGGTGATTTCCCGGAACAACGCGTCCTGAAGCCCTTTCGTGTGACCCATCATCCGGTCGAGGTACGCGTTCTCTGCTTCGAGGTAAGCGACGACATCGGGGTCGTCGCGCTCCTTGAGCCAGTAGTAATTGTCGGTTCGAACCTGGCCGTGAGCTTCGAGCTTGTAAGGAACGACCTTGGCGACCGGCGGAGCGAGCCCCTGGGCGCTCGTGAAAGACGGCGCTAGAAGAGCGAGAGCGAGCAGGATGGCGATACGCATCGAAGCGGACTGTACCCCGGCTCGCCCGGAAAATCCATGGACTGAAGCCGGCCGCACCGGACCGCTGGGACGCTCGCGTCCATCCCATTTTTTTGATACCACTTCGACCGCAGGAGAGATGTTTCTAACGATGGAACCCCACACTGAGGCCGCGACCGAAGGGACGAAAAAGTGGGCGAAGGTCATCGATCACACGCGCTGCATCGGGTGTCACGCGTGCAGTACGGCCTGCAAGTCGGAGAATCTCGTTCCCCTCTCGGTGAACCGGACATACGTCAAGTACGTCGATGTGGGAACGTTCCCCCACGCGCGACGAAGCTTCCAGGTGACCCGATGCAATCAATGTGACGACCCGCCCTGCGCGGCTGCCTGCCCGACAGGCGCGATGTATCAGCGTCGCGATGGCATCGTAGACTTCGACAAATCGATCTGCATCGGCTGCAAGGCATGCATCGCCGCCTGTCCCTACGACGCGATCTTCATCAATCCCGAGGATCACTCCGCCGAAAAATGCAACTTCTGCGCGCATCGAATCGACGTAGGGCTCGAGCCGGCCTGTGTGGTGGTATGCCCAACGGAAGCCATCTTCGTGGGCGATCTCCTTGATCCCGATTCTCGCGTGGCGAAAACGGTCGGCAGGGAAGCGGTTACCGTGAGACGACCGGAGAAGGATACGCGGCCCAAGCTCTTCTATCAGGGTGCCCACCAGGCCACGCTCGATCCCATCGCCGCGCGCCGGCCAGAAGGCAAGCTCTTCCTCTGGAGCGAGCAGGGAGAGAACGCCAATCAGGTGACTTCCGGCTGCCCGGACGGGTACAACAACGCCGCCTCCGCCCTTCTCGCGTACGACGTTCCCCACCGGGCGCCGTGGGACTGGCGGGTCAGCCTCTACACCTGGACCAAGGGGATCGCTTCGGGTGCGTACCTGGTGGCGGCGCTGCTGTTCTTGTTCGGGCTTGTTCCTGTGGGAAGTCCGCTGTGGCTCTGGGGTGCGCCGATTCTGGGCGGCGCGTTTCTCGCGGCGACCGGTGCGATACTCATCTGGGACCTCGAGCACCCCGAGCGCTTCTATATGATCTTCACTCGAGCCAGATGGCAGAGCTGGTTGGTCCGTGGCGCTTTCGTCATCGCCGGCTACTCGGTGGTGCTCGGCGTCCATTTCATGGCAAGCCTCGGTGGGACGCACGGGATCCAGTCCGCGCTTACGCTGGCCGGAATCCCTCTGGCGCTCATGACCGCCATCTATACGGCCTATCTGTTCGCGCAGTCGAAGGCGCGGGACCTATGGCAGAATCCGCTCCTTCCGCTGCAGTTCGCCGTTCACGCGCTTCTCGCCGGGGCCGCGACCCTGCTTCCTCTCGCGTTGGCCTGGGAGCCCGCGGCGGTTCGATCTCTCGAGTGGATCGTCGGTGCCTCGAGCGCCCTCCATCTCCTCCTGATCTGGGGCGAGAGCACGCTGGCTCACGTCACCGCACACGCGCGACTGGCCGCCTGGGAAATGACGCACGGCGCCTATCGCAAATACTTCTGGGGCTCGGTCGTGCTGACGAGCCTCGGAGTCTTTGCCCCGCAGTTGGGATTGTTCCCGGCCCTCGCCGCGCTCATTGGGTTGCTCGCCTACGAGCATGCCCACGTCCAGGCGGCGCAGGTCGTACCGCTCGCATGAAGGGGGCTCGATGAAGGAGAGACCGCAGGCCACACGGGTGAAGGCAGACCGAAGGGAAACCGAGGCCCGCGGGGAAACGTTCTATTCCGGACCGAGCCGGATCGGACTCGCGTCCTTTCCGCCCAAGGAGCGCTGGGATGATTGGGTGGAGCTCGACACCCGTGCCTGGCCGCGGCGAGTCGAACGTCGCTACATGCTGGTGCCCACCACCTGCTTCAACTGCGAGTCGGCTTGCGGGCTTCTCGCCTATGTCGATCGCGACACCGGGGAAATTCGGAAGCTGGAGGGAAATCCGGAGCACCCCGCTTCCCGCGGACGCAATTGTGCCAAGGGGCCCGCCACCGTCAATCAGATCAACGATCCGGACCGCATCCTTGATCCGCTGAAGAGAAGCGGAAAACGCGGAGCGAACCAGTGGCACCGAGTTTCCTGGGACGAGGCGCTCGACGACATCGCGAGCCGCGTCCGCAAGGCGATCCAGGAGGAACGGCGTAACGAAGTCCTCTACCACGTCGGCCGACCCGGCGAAGACGGCTACACCGAACGCGTGATGGCTGCCTGGGGGCTCGACGGTCACAACTCGCACACGAACATTTGCTCATCGGGTGCCCGGGCGGGTTACCACTACTGGATGGGCTACGATCGCCCGAGCCCCGATCACGCGAACGCCCGAGTCATTCTCCTGGTGAGCGCCCATCTGGAGTCGGGTCATTACTTCAATCCCCATGCCCAGCGCATCATCGAGGGCAAGAAAGACGGCGCGAAGCTCATCGTGCTCGACGTGCGGTTGTCGAATACCGCGACTCACGCGGACCATTGGCTCGCGCCCTATCCGGGGAGCGAAGCCGCCATCTTCCTCGCGATCGCGCGCTATCTGGTGGAGAACCGGCTCTACAACCGTGACTTCGTCCGGAGGTGGTGGAACTGGCAGGAGTATCTG
>DASPGQ010000236.1 GCA_035620555.1 Vicinamibacteria bacterium | reverse complement strand
GCCGAGCCGCCTTCGATTTCCTCGGTCCAGCCGACCAGCCCTCCACTGCTCGACCGATTGATCCAGGTTTGCCTCGCGAAGGACCCGAACGAGCGGGTGCAGACGGCACACGACGTGATGCTACAGCTCCGGTGGATCACGGAGGGCTCACAGGTCGGCCTCCCGGCTCCCAGTGTCACGCGGCGCAAGAACCGAGAGCGCCTGGCCTGGTCAATCGCCGCGGTGGCCGTGGCCGCGGCCCTCTGGCTCGGCCTCGCGAGAGAACCCTCGGCCTCCACTCCTGACGCGCGAGTCCTCCGCACCACGCTTCTCCTTCCGGAAAAAGTCGCGCTGAGAAACGCGGTCATCTCGCCCGATGGGAGCCGGGTCGTCTTCAGCGGCACCGACTCAACGGGGAAGGCCCAGCTCTGGGTGCGTCCCCTCGATTCCGACTCCGCCACGAGAATCTCCGGCACCGATGGGGCGACGCTGCCCTTCTGGTCGCCCGACGGAAGGTACATCGGCTTCTTCGCCGACAAGAAACTCAAGCGCGTCGATGCCTCGGGCGGGGCGGTCTTATCTCTCCACGACGTGGATGGAGTGGGAGGCGCCTGGGCACCCAATGGCGACATCTTGTTCACCGCGCCGAGCGGACCGATCCAACTGCTTGCCGCCGGGGGTGGGGCTCCGAGGCCTGTCACGAAGCTCGAAGGCTCGGCGACGGCGCACCGCTACCCCTTCTTCCTTCCCGACGGGCGTCACTTCCTGTATCTGGCGTTGAACCTCGCCGGCACGTCGAGAGATCCCTCCAATCAGATCTGGGTGGGCTCGCTGGACTCGGATTCGGCGCGGCCTCTCGTCGCGGCGAACTTCAACGCCCAGTACGCCGACGGTTATCTTCTTTTCGTTCGCGGTGGCGACGCCGGTGGGAGTCTTCTGGCGCAGGTCTTCGATCCGGTTACCCTGGAGACGAGTGGTGAACCTCGTGTCGTGGCCGAGCACGTCGCCCTTTATGCTGAGTTCCTGGGTTTCGGCAATTTCTCGGCGTCGAGCGCGGGCTCGCTCGTGCTGGACGCGTCTCGCCTGCTGACTCAGCTCGAATGGCTGGACCGTTCGGGGAACTCCGTCGGTGTCTTCGGTGAGCCCGACCTCTACTTCAGTCCGCGAATCTCGCCAGACGGCAAACGGATTGCGTTCGACCTTTACGACGCGGGCACTCAGTCCACTCAGATCTGGATCGGGGACGTCTCCCGCGGCGTGCAGACAAGGCTGACGTCCGGTCCCGGTTTCAATGCCGGCGCGGTCTGGTCGCCCGATGGAGCGCGGATCGCGTTCCAATCCGATCGGAAACACCAAGCCGACGTCTACATTCGTGCGTCGGACGGAACCGGAACCGAAGAGGCCATCAGCGACGAAGACGGCCAGAAGATTCCTACCGACTGGTCGCAGGACGGGGAGTTCCTCGTCGTCTTCGATCGCGAGCCGGCCGGGGACCGCCTCATCAAGATCTCCGGGATTCACCTTACCGGCGACCGTAAGCCGTTCACCGTCGTTCCGTCCCTTCCCGGCAACGTGGCGGACCCTCGTCTCTCGCCGGACGGGCGCTGGGTGGTGTACGGCTCCGACGAGACCGGCAGGATGGAGATCTACGCCGTCTCCTTTCCCGATGGGGAGCGAAAGCTTCAGATCTCGAACGCCGGCGGACGCTTTCCCAAATGGTCGAGGGGAGGGAAAGAGATACTTTACGCCGCGTTCGATGACATGGTGATGTCGGTCGCGGTCGATGGTGACGAAGTTCTCCACGCAAGCGTGCCGAGACCGCTGTTCCCGTTTCCCGACGGGGTATTCAGTTGGGACGTTTCAGCCGATGGAGAGCGGTTCCTCGTCAACGTGCCGGTCATCAAGAGCTCGTCCGTGCCCCTCAGCCTCGTCGTGAACTGGGCGGCGTCGTTGAAACCGTGAGCTTGGCTGCGAGAAACACCTTCGCGGCCGTCCTCGCGTCCACTTTCCTCGCAGCGGCTCCTCGCACCGTCGCCGCCGAGGAGCGTGAGGTCGTGCTGCTCTATACGAACGACTTCCACAGCACCATCGATCCGATCCCCGCATACTGGCTTCCCGGAGAGCCCAAGCCTCTTCTCGGAGGGGCGGCGAGCCTGATGACGCTCGTCGAGCGCATTCGGGAGCAAGAGTCCGCGAAAGGCAACCCGGTCTTCCTCTTCGACGCCGGCGATATGTTCACCGGCATGCTGGCGAAGCTCACGGCGGGTGAGGTCATGATGGAAATGATGATGACGCTTCAGTACGACGCGCTCGGCATCGGCAATCACGAGTTCGATTACGGGTGGCAGAACTTCCGCAAGCAGATGTTCCGAGTGTCCTTTCCCGTCCTCGGCGCCAATATCTTTTATAAGGATACGGACATCCCTTTCGCTCCCCCGCATACGATTCTCGAGCGAAACGGGGTGCGTCTGGGTGTGATCGGCATCATCGGCCACGATGCGAGAAGCGTGGTCATGCCATCGTTCGTCGACGAGCTCGAGTTCGAGGATCCCGCCGCCGCCATCGCCCGCTCCATCGATGAGCTCGAGGACGAGGTGGACTTCATCGTCGTCCTGGCTCACCAGGGACATACCGGCCCGATGCAGACCGACGCCGAGAACCATCCGGAGATCCAGAGGGACTTCGACGCCGACATCGCGCTTTGTGGGGAGGTTCCCGGCATCGACGTATTCGTGGGAGGCCACGCCCACCGAGGAATCGAAGTGCCCTATGTCCACGAGGAGAACCGAACGATCATCGTCCAGACTTATGGCTACGGGACTCGCCTCGGCTTTCTCCGGCTCAGAGTAGACACCGACACCAATCGTGTCGTCTCCCACCAAGGAGAGCTCCTGAAAGTCTGGAGCGAAGAGCTCCCGCCCCATCCGCTGATGACCGCCAAAATGGAAAAGTACAAGCGGGAGGTCGAACCGGTCATCGGCGAGGTCGTGGGTCGGGCCTCGGTGCGACTGGTGCGGCGGTACAACGCGGAATCCTATCTTGGGGCGTTCTCCGCCGATGTCATTCGTGAGCTGACCGGGGCCGAGGTTTCGTTCATGAACGCGGGCGGACTCCGCGCCGACCTGCCCGAGGGCGAGATCACCGTCGGAAACGTTCAGGATGCCTTTCCGTTTCGCAACACCGTGGACGTATTCCAACTTGCCGGGGCGGAGATTCGCCAGGTCCTGGAGCAGGGCTTCACATTGCTGCGAGGCATGGTGCAAGTCTCGGGTATCGTCGCCCGCTACGATCTTTCCAAACCCACAGGGAAGCGTTTGGTGGAAGCTCGCATCGCGGGCGAGCTCCTGGACGATGCTCGCACCTATCGGGTGGCTACCAACAGCTTCATGGGAGAAGGAGGCGACCTCTACGAGACGTTCGTCGGGGCGAAGAAGATCGACAACGTGAACAAGGATGTCGCCCAGATCGTGATCGACTCGTTGCGCGCCCGCAACGGTCCCGTCGAAGCTCCCGAAATGAGGAGGCTCGTCCCGGTGAATCACCCGTGAGCCGCTTTCCCATCCTGCGACTGGTCGCCGTCTTCTTCGCCACGGCCCTTGCGGCGCAAGAGACTCCCCTCGCCATACAGGGCGCGGTCGACTCCGAGCTCGGTCCGTTGATCGAAGCCGTGGGGAGCCCCGAGCCGCGCGTCATCGACGGCTTCAGCTTCTGGGAAGGAAAGATTGGCGGGAGGGCGGTCGTGATCTCTCGCACCGAGGTCGGCATGGTGAACGCCGCGGTGGCGACGACTCTGCTCATTCGAGACTACACCCCGAGAGCCATCATCAACCAGGGCACCGCTGGAGCAACGGACGCTTCGCTGGGTGTCGGAGACATCGTTCTCGGGGAAGCCAGTGCACCGTTCGGTTCCATTCGCACGAAGCCGAGAAAGCGGGGCGAAGGGATCGATATCGATCAATGGGAGATCCTTCCCCGTTGGCTTCGCCTGAACGGGGAGCGGGTTCTGTTCGAGCGTTTCGTCGCCGATCCGGCTCTGCTCGACGCCGCCCTCGAGACCCCGTATGACGAGGGAAGGCTGATTCGCGGCGTGGTGGGCTCGGCCGACGAGTGGAACCGTGAGGTGGACAAGCTCCTCTGGGCGAAAGAGAGGTTCGGCATCGTGAGCGAGGATATGGAGAGCGCTTCGGTTCACCAGGTGGCCCACCTCTACGGAGTGCCGTTTCTCGCGGTCCGCATCATCTCGAATTCCGAGTACAACGATCCGGAGTTCCGCCGTGAGCTCGGGGCCACCTGCGCCGCCTACGTCGTCGCTCTCGCGAAGCGCCTCGCTTCGTTGTCAGAGCTACGGGAACGATGAGTTGGATTCGTCCAGAACAAGGAAGGATTCCATGAAGTCAACGACGTTCGTTATTTTTCTAGCTCTTCTCGACTGCACGGTGGTGTCTGCCGAGACGATTCTCATCGCCGACAAGACGGCCGACACGCTCCTCTTCTTCGACACCAACGCGGGCAAGGTGACGCGCTCGGTGCCGGTGGGAGGGAATCCGCATGAAGTGGCGGTGACCCCCGATGGACGGGTCGCTTTCACCGCGAACTCCAGGAGCAACACCGTCTCCGTTGTCGACGTCGCTTCCGGGACGGAGCGGCGTCGCCTCGAATCTCCGCTTTTCGCCTACCCGCACGGGATGGCCGTCCACCCCGACGGGACCACTCTTTTCTTGACGGTCGAGCAGAAGAGTCTCTTGGTCGCGATCGACGTGGAGACGCTCGAGATCAAAGAGAGCTACCCGACCGAGATGCAAGGCTCCCACATGGTCGTGCTATCGCCAACGGGAGATGTGGCGTACCTGACGAACCGAGAATCGCATTCGGTCACGAGGCTCGATACGACGAGTCCGGGCCATCTCGAGCACGCCGCCGCCGGCAGGGGTGCCGAAGGGATTGCTCTTACGCCCGACGGCAGGTTACTGCTCGCCGCCAACCGAAACGACAACGACGTGATCCTTTTCGACACTTCGTCGCTCGAGCCGTCCGGGCGAATCCCGGTCGGTGAAGCTCCGGTACGGATCGCCTGCTCTCCGGACGGGCGCCGGGCTCTCGTGACGCACCGAGCCTCTCACCAGGTCCAGGTCCTGGATCTCGACAGCAAGGCCGTCACCGCGCGTTTCCCGGTCGGCCGCGAGCCCGGTGGGGTCCTCTTCTCGCGCGACGGGCGCCAGGCCTTCGTGGCCAACACCGGCGAGGGAACGTTGTCGGTAATCGACGTGAGCGCGCTCAAAGTGATCGCGACCCACGACGCCGGAGAAGGACCCGATGGGATGGTCTTCGTACCCGACAGCCCTGATGCTACCGAGAACGACAATCAATAACCGGCTTTGCCGCCTATTTCCCGTCGGCGAGGTCGAACGCGGCGAGCGTCTTGGAGTTTCGGACGTACAGAATGGCATCGGACAACGCGGGATAGGCCCGAATCACACCGGGGATGAGTTTCGCGCGCGAGATGGGGCGATAGCGCTCGGCTTCCGCACCGGCGATGACGAGCTCACCCGACTCGTGCACGATCACGAGCTTGTCCGCGGCAAGGGTAACCGTTCCCGCGCCAAATCCATCCTCACTCCAAAGGACCTTCCCGGTTCGTAGCTCGACCGCGCGAAAGCTCTGCGTGTACTCCTGCCGTCCATGAAAACCGTACAGGATCCCGTCGCGCTGAACGCTCGTCGCGTAGTGGTTCGACAAAGACTCGTCTCCCGACCAGAGAGTCTCGAGACCGCCCGGTTCGACGGCGAGTGCGATTGCGCCCGTGCCGTAGCTCGCGGAAAGAAACACGATGTCGCCGACCACGAGCGGCGACGCGGCGTTCACCGAGGCGCGGGAGCGCGAGTGCCACTGGAGACGATGCTTCTCTTCGCCCGTCGCCGGATCCACGGCGACGAGACCGTCGCGAGTGAAAAAAAGCGCGAGCCTCTTGCCAGCGAAGCTCGCCGTCACCGGTGAGGAGTAGCTGGCCTCGTCCTTCCCCGCGGTCCACAGGACCTCTCCCGTCGCCGCATCAAAGGCGGCGAGGCCCGCGTCGCGGCCACCCACGTTCAACAGAACACGACCGTCTTCCACGACGGGCGAGCCCGCCGCACCGAAAAAGCCTTTGACGACCCGGAACCGCTTGCGGGTGTCCACCGACCACAGAGCTCTGCCCGTCTCGAGCTCCACGGCGGACAGCACGCCTTGCGCTCCGAAGGTATACACGACGCCCTTCACGACCACGGGAACCGAGCGCGGCCCCTCGTCGAAGCCGAAGTCATCGCGGTAGCTCGTGGGGTAATGGCGCTGCCACAGCGGCTGGCCCGTCTTGCGTTCGAGCGCCTCGATAATCTCCCGATCCTCCTCTCGATGGAACACGATGAGGCGCTCTCCAACGACCACCGGTCCGGCGAAGCCGGCCCCGACACCCGTTTGCCAGACGAGCTTCGGCGCATCGCCACGAATCGGCGGCCCGTCGTATGTGCCGTTGCGCTCGGGGCCGAGAAACTGAGGCCAATCGGCCAGCAACAGGATCAGGAGGAAGACCATTCGAGGGCTACTATAAGACGAATGTCGATGAATGGAACATCGTCGGTGCCGCTCCCTGACCTCTTTGACTGAAACGCCAATTGGCCGTATCATTGAGGCCATATGGCATCAATGATGGCCGACCAGTCGAAGCGTGTGGCCGATCTGCTAGGAGGCCGCGAGGTCTTCCACGGCAAGATTCGGGCCCCGGGCGACATGCAGCGCGCCTTGCGCGAGGGACTTCCATTCGCTGCGTTCGATGCACTAGTCGATGCGCTGGAGATGAGCTCGCTGCAGCTGGCAAGGCTTCTCGGGGTTGCCACGCGGACGCTGGCGCGAAGGAAAGACCAGGGCCAGCTCTCGCCCATCGAATCGGACCGACTATACCGCGTGGCCCACGTCTTGCTTCTCGCAGCCGAAGTCCTCGGCTCTATCGACAAAGCCCGGCATTGGCTCACCCGGCCCAATCGGGCGCTCGGAGGAGAAACGCCGCTTTCGTACCTCGATACCGAGGTCGGGCAGCAACAAGTCGAAGATCTCTTGTTGCGACTGAGCCACGGGATCTATAGTTAGCCCCGATCCGAGACAAAGAATTCGCACTTTGCCAGCAGTCAGGAATATTTCGTGCGCCTTTGGCGGATCAGCCGATCGCGGCACGCCCGTCGTCCGCTGAGCGGCCGAGGCGGGCTTTTCGCTTCCGGTCGGTGGCACTCTCGAGGCCGTAGAATCGTCTACACGTCGTCGACTCTTTCGCTCGCCGCGCTCGAGGTTCTCGTCCACACGGATAGGGATCTCCTTCCGGACGATCTCGTTCAGATCGAAATAGAGATTCCGAACGAGATCTCGATGAAGTCCATCCTTGCGCGCGCTCTCCCGCGAAACTGGCGCGCCTATCCGGGCCCCCCGATTCTGCGCGAACTAGGAGATGAATGGCTCGATGGTGCCGAGAGCGCCGTCTTGCGGGTTCCGTCAGCGGTCATCCCGCAAGAGCACAATTTCCTGCTGAACCCGGCGCACCCCGAGGCGGCACGGTTCCGGGTCGTTTCCCGGTCCAGGTTTGTGCTGGATCCTCGTCTCCTCCAAGGATCGTAAGGCACATTACATTCTGTCCGGTGCATTCAAATGCTCTGGCGGGTTGTTCGCGACCGTCTATAATCATGGCCGAGACAGGGCGTATCATGGATGCGGCCACACGGTGCTTTGCGGCGGTGGTCGCGCTTCTCTATCTCCTCGGGTGCGGTTCCGATCCCGCCCAACTCACCGTCGAGCTCGTCGAGCCCGCCACCGCGACGCCGCAATTCTTTCATGGCAATTGCTTCGCGGGTTACAGCGTCGCCGTGGGCCTGCGAGTCAGGGAGACGAGCTTCGTCGGAGTCTTTCTCGACTCTTTGTCGTACCGGGTCGTGGACGAGGGCACCGGGTTCGAGATCGCAAGCGATGTCCTCGACCGGGCCACGATCGACGAGCGGTATGGTGCCATGGCAAGCGTTCTGGTTGGAGGCGGCAGTCGGGTTTACCCCCTGGGGGGGCGGTCGGATGACCCTGTCGGTCCCCTGCTCGTGTCCGGTGAGATTGCGGGGAGAGACGAGAACGGAAATAACGTCCGAACCAGTTTCAATCTCCGTGCGACCCTGAACGTGATCGACCCGGAGCCGCCCGGATCGGGCGCCTGCGTCGTGAATTAGACACGACTGGATTCACACACACCCTCCCCGCGGTGGGAAACCGCAGGAAGGGTGGCTTTCGGGCGTTACTTCTTCTTACGGGTGGAGAGGTCGTAAACCGTCCCGGTAACGCCACCGATTGCAGCACCGAGTGCGGCGCCCTTCTTCCCGCCGGCGATGGCACCGATGCCCGCGCCGGCGCCGGCGGCCCCGCCGATGATGAGCACGCTATCCTTGAGCGATCGCGAAGACTCCTTTGTCACCGGGGCTGGTTCACTCCTTTGCGCCGGCGTTGCCTCTACTACGCGCACGGGCGCTTCGAGTCTAGGAGCGGCCGCAACGGCGCTCGCCCGCTCGAGGGCGCGGCAACGGATGCGAGCCACGGTGGCGCCGTTTTCCAGGACCTGCTCGACAATCGCCTCACGTCCATTCCCGCAATCGACAGCGGGCAAGTTCGCAACGTTCGTCGTGAGCTCCTGCCCATCGCGGGCGCTTTCCGCGGAAGTGCGGAAGACGATGCTGCCCATCGCCAAGCCCAGGCCCAGAATGCCGACGATCCAACCTGACAGAGCTCTCATGGTGTGCCTCCTTGATCTTCGCTAATCCACGTCAATGGCAAAGACAGTGCCAAAAAGGCAACTCGCTCTGGGGGAACGATTTGCCGCCTTGACGTGAGGAATATCACCTGAACGAACGTCCTCCACGACGGACGTCTTTGGTGCCCGGAGGACAACGGCGATCCCGGTCATGTCGGGATGCAGAGCGGCAGAGGACGATCCTTTGTTGCCTT
>DASPGQ010000235.1 GCA_035620555.1 Vicinamibacteria bacterium | reverse complement strand
GTCTTCGGACGCAACGACCAGCTCTTCCGCGTGCCGGCACGGGGGGGCGCTGCCGAGGCTCTGACGAGCGGCGGCCCGAATGACAGAAAGCGACACGAAAGGCCGGTGATCTCGACCGACGGTGCGTTCCTCTACTATCAGGCGATTAGCCCGGCCAACGACCGCACGATCGAGGCGCGCTCCATCGACCTTCGCACGGTGACGGTGAGGGAAGACGTAATCGCCTCCGACGGCTCGCACGTCGTCTGGGCGTCGCCCGAGCGAGTCGTTCTCGCAAACGACGGCGCGCTCTTCAGCGCGAGCGTTGCGAACGGCCGTGTGACGACTCCCCTCGCTCGAGTGCTGGAAGGTATCGCCCCCATGGATCCCGTGAGCCCGACGGCGGCCGCAATCTCGAAGAGCGGTTCGCTGCTGTTCCCGGGCGCAGACATCAGCCGCGGCCGACTCGTGTGGGTGTCGCAAGCTGGGGTCGAAACACCGCTCGGGTTGCCCGCGCGCGAATACAGTGAGGCGCGACTGGCTCCGGACGGGCGACTCGTGGTGTTCGGGTCTACCGACGGTCTATGGACGATCGACGTTCGCCGAGGCACTGCCAGCCGCGTGACGACGCGCGGGGCTTTCCCCGTGTGGCTTGACTCGACGCGAATCGCGTACTGGGCACGAACGGAAGTAGTGATCGAGCGTGTGGGAGCGCAGGGGACCGCCGAGACGTTGAAGGGCACCACGGCGAGGGACTACCCCGCGTCGGTCTCACCCGATGGCTCGACTCTGGCCCTCGTCCGGGTATCCGCGGAGACGCGAGGGGATGTATTCCTGGTCCCGACGGACGGCAGCGAACCGCCTCGCCCGTACCTCGCGACGCCGGACGCCTACGAAGGCGGCGCGCAGTTCTCTCCCGACGGGCGGTGGTTTGCCTTCACCTCAGACGAATCCGGGCGCCAAGAGGTTTACTTGACCTCCTATCCCGCACCCGACCGGCGATGGCAGGTGTCGGTGGACGGTGGGCTTCATCCCCTCTGGAGCAGCGACGGCGCTCACATCTTCTACCGCTCGGGGGAAAAGGTTCTGACCGTCGATGTCACCCTCGGGGACGAGCCGGTGCTGTCGCAACCGCGACTCCTTTTCGAACGGCAATACAGGTTCGGGCAGGGCCTCTCGATCCCGAACTACTCACTGAGCGATGACGGTCAGGGACTGTTGATGGTCAAGGAAGAAGCCGGCGGCCGCTCGCTCAGCTTCGTCGCGAACTGGCTCGCGAGCCTCGACGAAGCCCGCGATTGAGCCCGGCGCGTCGCTCACCGTCGGATTAGAAGTCGATCCTCGAACGGGTAGTCGATATCACGCCGTTCGTGGGGCTCGAGAACACGATGCGAACTCGACCCAATGCGGGTTGAGGCGCAACCACCCCTCCTGTCGGCATCAACGAAATCAGGACCGAGGATCTGTTGGTCGCCTCCTCTCCGTGACCTCTTGCTGGCACACATCGACCACTTCGATCTCATGGATCCCGCCGTTATCGAACGCCACCTGGTCGAGTTGTTCGGCCGGAGCCGAATCGTCTCGTTCTGACCGAGTTGGCCCGCGTCAGAAGCCTGAGACAGGCAGGGGCATTGACGAGTGCCATTCCGAGCGCGTATCTAACCAGGATCACATGCAACGAACGTAGGAAGGTTTCCCGACGCTCGTGTGGACCGCACCGATCTACTTGATGAAGTAGCCGGACACTCTCCAGGTCCCGTCGGGGTCCATCATCGGCGTGACCGTCTCGACGGCGGACTTCTTGTTTTGGAACGACGTCTCGTACTGGATGACCACGTACTTGCCATCGGGTGCGCCGGGGAGGGACTCGGCGTATTGTTTCGACTTCACCTTTCGCGAGACGAGGCCGCCGAGCGGAGCGCGGGCCGCTCGCAATTGTTGTGACCACTGGTCGGCGGTGAGGGCGTTTCGGAACAGCGCTGCGGCCTGGCTCCAGCTCTTCTCGTAATCGCTCTGATCGACGAGCGCGAGCCAGGCGTCTGCTGCTTCGACGGCGTCGCGCTCGGCATTCGCCTGGGCGAAGGCCTGCATGGCCGAGAGTAGTGCGACGCCAAGAAAGCCAACTCTTCCGATCATCATGAGGGACCTCTCTTCGATGTTACGGGACGGACTTGGGGGAGGTCCAACCGCTCC
>DASPGQ010000234.1 GCA_035620555.1 Vicinamibacteria bacterium | reverse complement strand
CGGAGATGCCAGTTTCGAGGTCGATTTCACCGTCGGGACTGCGGGAGGATTCATCACGGCAACGGCAACGGATCCGTCGAACGACACGTCGGAGTTTTCCGGTTGTTTCGAGGTGCCGTGATTCCCGGAAGAACGGCGCTCCGAGAATGCATCGAGGCTCTACTGGCGGGCTTCCCAGCGCACCGACGTGAGGTACTCGTCGAGCTCCTCGACGATTTGCTCGACGTCGGTCTCGGCGGCGCGTCGAGCCGCTCGCTCGAGCGAAGCTCCGTAGGTGCTGATGGCGTCGAAACCGTAACCCTTTCCCGTTCCCTTCATGTTGTGGCCCAGACGGCGAACGGTCTCGAAGTCGCCCGCCCGGGCCGATTCGAGAATGAGCTCGGTATTGGCCCGCTGGTTCTCGATGAATCCAGGAACGAGATCGACGAGGTCCGGGTCGACCGCGACCACGGCCCCATCATCGAGAGACCCGTGCGATGTCTGTTCCGAGGGCGGAGCCTCTTTGGCCCGAAGGCCGAGGTGGCGGGCGACGGCCAGGTTCAGCTCGGTCTTGTCGAGCGGTTTCTGAAGAACGGCGGTGCAGCCCGCTTCGGTGCAACGTTCTACCTCGGAGTCGTCGTGATGAGCCGTCATCGCCAGAATGGGAACACTCGCGCCGTTCTTCGAACGTCTCAAGTTGCGTGCCGTCTCGAACCCGTCGACGACGGGCATCTCCATATCGAGAAGCACGATCGAGACCTCGTGTCTCGCGAACAATTCGAAGGCCTCGAGCCCGTTCTCGGCAAAGAGGATTCGATAGTCTCCCTGGAGTGTCAAGAAGCGCTGAACGATGAGACGATTCTCCGGTGAGTCGTCCACGACGAGCATGAGGGGCCGCCGGTCGACCCATTGACCGACCAGAGTAAGCAGCCGTTCCCTCTTGAACGGCTTGGATAGGTAGTCGTCCATGCCGGACTCCAGGCAGCGCGCGCGAAAGCCGTCGGTCGCGTGGGCGGTCAGCGCCACGATGGGCACGCGGTTCGGCCGTTGCTCGTCTTGCCGGATGGCGCGCGTCGTCTGAAATCCGTCCATCACCGGCATCATCACATCCATGACGACCAGGTCGTAGATCGTGCGGCGTGCCATCTCGACTGCCTCCGCGCCGTTCTCCGCGGTTTCCACGCTCGCGCCCGCGCTCGTGAGGATGCGCGCCGCCAGCTCCCGGTTGTCCGGGTTGTCCTCCACGAGAAGGATGCGGTGGCGAGAGAGCCGGCCGCTCTCTTCGATCTCCGATGAGATCTCGATCGATGAATCCGCGCGAGCCCCCAGAGCCCGAGCGATGGCCTCACACAGCCCGTCCTGCCGCACCGGTTTTTCCGCGAGGTAGGGCGTCACGTCCGTAAGCCAGGAGGACGTGCTCGCGGCCATCGATGCCAAGAGGACGAGCTCCTGCCGCGGAGGATTTCGCAGGCGCTTCCACGCCGAGGGGTCGAACCTCTTTCGGTCGTGCTCGACGATAACGAGCGTTCGGTCGGCGCGCGCGGCTTCGAGCCTCACCTCGAGCTCGCTCGGGGAATCGACGAGCTCGACCGTAAGGCCCCAGGCCTTGAGCGTTCGTTGGAGCGCGCGGCGCAAAGGCTCCGATGCAATCGAAAGGAAAACGGACGCCGGTACGCCCGCGAGGCGGGCGCGATGGCGGGTGGCATTCGGCTCGGTGTCTCGCGGTGCTCGGGTGGCCAAGGTAAGGCGGAAGGTGCTGCCCTTTCCCTCGGCGCTCGTGAAGTCGATGCGGCCCCCCATGAGATTCGTGAGCGAACGCGAGATATTGAGTCCGAGCCCCGTCCCGCCGAATCGACGCGTGGAGGAACGATCGGCTTGATAGAATCTCGAGAAGAGCTCCTTCTGCTCGTCTTCCGGGATCCCGATCCCGGTGTCTCGCACCGCAAGCGCGAGATCGAGCCGATCTCCCGGCTTCCAGTCCTCGAGCTCGACCGACACGAGGACGTAGCCCGACTCGGTGAACTTCACCGCGTTTCCAACGAGATTCACGAGCACCTGGCGCACGCGCTTCGGGTCGCCGACGATCTCGGACGGAAGATGCGGATCGATGTCCAGGACCAGCTCGACGTCTTTCGCCTCCGCGCGAACGTTCAGCAGGGTGGCCACTTCTTCCACGAGCTTTCGGGGGTCATAGGGGATTTCGTCGATGTCCAATCGGTTCGCCTCGATCCGGGAGAGATCGAGCACGTCATCGATGAGCCGCAGGAGGTTCTCGGAGTTTGTCTGGATGGTGCGAAGGAACTCGCGCTGTTCGCGGGTTGGCTTCGTCGCCAGCGAGAGCTCCGTCATGCCCAAGATTGCATTCAACGGGGTCCGCAGCTCGTGGCTCATCATCGCGAGAAAGCTGCTCTTCGCGGCATTGGCTTTTTCCGCCTCGAACTTGGACTTCAGAATCTCTGCCTCGGCCCGTTTGCGCTCGGTGACGTCACGGTACTGCCACAGGTGGGCGCGGTAGTTCTGGTTCCGGATCGGAACGTAATCACGGGCGAGGACTCGACCGTCGTTGAGCCCGATCTCTTCGTTCTTCACCAGGCACTGCGACTCGAGCGTCTGCTCCACTCGATCGAGGAACTGCTCCGGACGGGGGAACAACGTCTTGCACTGGTCGAGGAGGGTTCGAGAATCGGCGCCCGGCAGGGAGCTCGGTGGAACGGGAATATCGAGCATCTGACACAAGGTTTGATTCACGAGGACGACCCTGCGGGAATCGTCCTCGAACAAGATTCCCACGGGCAGGTTCTCGATGAGTCCTTCCAGCCTGGCCGTGATGGCGATGAGGGCGTCTTCGGCCTCCTTGCGCTCCGAGATCTCTCGGGCGAAGACCGATAGGTACTCTTGGCCCCTAAAGCTGAGGAAATTGATGTTGGCCTCCACCGGGAAGCTGCGACCCGTCCGCGTGCGGTACAAGGTCTCGGTGGCGAGCCGTTGCAGCGCCTTCACTTCGGCCCAATGGGCTCGCCAGCCGATGTCCTCGAGCGTAGGGTCCACATCGAAGATCGACAGAGCCAGCAGGTCGTCACGCCGGTACTCGAGATAGTCGCACGCAGCGTCGTTGGCGTAGCGAAGCCGCCCCTCGGAATCGACCCACAGCACCGCGTCGGCGGCGCGGTCCAGTGACAGCTGCGCCAGCCTCAGCGTGTCTCGGGGCCCCACGGCTTCCTCACGACCGAAGATTGTGGGACTTCAGCTTTCGGTAGAGAGTGGTTCTGCCGATCCCGAGGAGTCGAACGACTTGCGAAAGATTGCCATTCGCTTCCTGAAGCGCCTGCTCGATGGCGAGGCGCTCGAGCTCCTTGAGATCGAGAGTCTCGAGCCGTTTCGACCGTTCGGGAGCTGAGTTGGGCGGGGGCCCGGCGGCGACGGACTCTTGCTCCGCCGGGGGAGGCAAACCGATGGGTGAAGTCCGGAGCCGAAGCGGTAGATCCTCGGGCCGGATGAGGCGGTCCTTCGCGATCAGAAGGCAGCGCTGCATGAGGTTCTCCAGCTCGCGAACATTTCCCGGCCAGGAGTACGATTTGAGCAGCCGGATGACATCGTGCGAGAGCCGGGGCCGTGGCTCTCCCTTTTGTTTGTACCGATCGAGGAAGAGCTCTGCCAAGCGAACGACGTCCTCGCCCCGCGCCCTCAACGGAGGCACTTCCAGCTCGAAGACGGCGATGCGGAAATACAGATCCTCGCGAAAACGGCCCGCTTTGACCTCGTCCAGAAGATTCCGGTGCGTCGCCGCGATCAGCCTGAAATCCGAGCGTACCTGGCTCGAGCCACCGACGCGGTGGAAACGTTTCTCCTGGATCGCCCGCAACAGCTTGGCCTGGAGGGTCAAGCTGAGCTCGGCGACCTCGTCCATGAAGAGGCAGCCCCCGTCCGCCTGCTCGAACTTTCCGACGTGTCGGCCCACAGCACCGGTGAACGACCCCTTCTCGTGTCCGAATATCTCGGACTCCTGGAGCGTCTCGGGGATGGCCGCGCAATTGAGCGCGACGAAGGGTCCGGCTTTTCTTCCGCTCGTTTGGTGGATCGCCTGGGCGACGAGCTCTTTTCCGCTTCCGCTGTCGCCGTGAATCAATATCGTGATGTCGCTTGCCGCCACCCGGTCCATCTGCCGGTAGAGCTCTTTCATCACCGCGGAATCGCCGACGATCTTGGCGTAGCCTGGCCCTTCGACCTCGCGTTCGAGCTCGCGAAGGCGCAGGGACATCCGGTGGCGCTCCAGCGCGTTGGCAACCGTCGTGACGAGCTTGGTGCGGTCGATCGGTTTTACCAGATAGTCATAGGCTCCGCGCTTGATGGCGCCCACGACGCTTCCGATGCTGTCATCGGCCGTCAGGATGATGACCGGGAGTTTCTGGTGGCGCCTCTTGATGATCTCGAGGGTCTCGACGCCGCCGATTCCCGGCATTCCCAGGTCGAGGCAGACCACGTCCGGCAACATGGCTTCGAGCTCGGTGAGAAAGCTCTCACCGTCGTGGAAGACGCGAACGTGATGCCCGGCTCGATCGAGATAACGCTCGACGAGATCGCAGAGGTTTCGGTCGTCGTCGATGACCACGACGAGGCTAGCCCGCTCCGAGTCCGCCTCCGAGGGGATGCTCGCGACGCTGGCGCTCTCCATGCTGCTCCGTCCGGGTCCTGGGTTGTTGGGGGGAAAGGGTGACTACCCTTCAAGTATATAACACGGGTCGCTTCCGCCCTAGCGGCTCGGGCCGGGCAACAAAGCGGAGGGCGCCTCCCTTTTCGGGAGGCGCCCCTTCTTCAGGAGGGTGCCTCCCCTGAAAGCTCGATGGGGGGGCAAGACTTCAGGGGAGGCTATCGGGCCGAGGGGGTCGTCTCGGTCCCGAGGCTCTCAATTCCCTATTCTCAAGTTCGAATAAGTCGTTCCAACGACGGATTCCCCTCTCTCGGCGATGCCGAGCTCGATGAAGTGAACGTTCGGTCGGTAGTTGTTCGTGTAATCGACCTCGATCTCGACGTCGCCGTCCAGCGACACCCGCACGCGATGGCCTTGGCCGACCGGACCCCATTCGATGCGCCAGGAGTAGGTCCGAAGAGGATCCCAGTCGTCGAAGTTCGAGCCCTCGTCGTGTTGCTCACCCCGGGCGATCCAGCGCAGCCGGAGATAGGGTGGATTGTGCGGATTCGGATGCAGCTTCTGCAAATGCACCCGGAAAGGATTGGCTCGGTAGGGGCCCAAAGTGGGATCCCACATTCCGAAAAGCATAAATTGATTGTTAGACGGGTTGACGGGTCTGAGCCCGCTCGTTTCGAACTCCACCCAACCGTCAGAGATGGGTGGGACCTCGTAGCGGATGTAATCGGCCGGGCTGGTTACGCGCCATCCGCTCGACGTGAACTGGCCGCCGCTGACTTCACCGATGCTTCCCCCGAGCAGCGGGTCGGCTATAACCGTGCCGGCGGGGGGAGGCGGCAAATCGGTCGAAGCGGAAATGGTGAACTCGGCCGTCGTGGAGAACTCGCTCTCCACCGTCCCCGAGCGTGCACGAGCTCTCCAGTAGTAGGTCGTCTCCTCATCGAGAGGCCGGTCGATTTCCCAGCTCGTGGACCCCGAGGGGTCTTCCGGCACGAGCGGGGATTGCGCCGTGAGAGATCCAAAACTCGATTCCGTGGAGACTTGAAAGAGATAGGTAGGCGCCTCGCCGCCGTTGCGGCCCGCGTTGAGCACTTCGAGCGAGGGCTGATCTTCCGAAACCGTGCTTCCAGGAAGAGGATCCGCAATAATGGGCGCCGTGAGGCTCGATCCGCCGGTACCAAACCCACCACCGGTCCCGCTTCCGTCACCCGTGCCGCCGCCCGACGAACCGGTCGGAAGGAGCTCTTCCTCGAGCTTGCAACCCAAGGCGAAGGTCAGGGCCAGCACGGCCATCTTGGTGACGACTCTCGGCGATCCGTACTGGCCCATTCCGTTCAACCCCGTCCCGGTTTGTAAATCTTGCTCAGCGACCACCTCGAGAAATCTCCTCCTCGATGGGGGTGCTCCGACTGTGTCCACGCAGGCTATCGCAAAGATCTCGGATTTGCAAGGGTTTTGTTGCAATCTATGAGAAATTACTTTAGGTATTGAAGGCAACTCGCGATCGAGACGGTCGCAACTTATAAGTTATAGTTAAGAAAGGAGTTGCTTGCCTCATGGTCACGCCGGTCGTAGCCGCTCTGGACCAGGGAACGACGAGCACGAGGTGTCTTTTTTTCGACCCATCGGGACGGGTCGTCGCATCGCACCAGCTCGAGCACCGGCAGATTTACCCGGCCCCAGGGTGGGTAGAGCACGACCCGGAGGAAATATGGCAGCGCGCCTGCGATTGCATCCGTGGCGCGATCGCAAGAGCCGGAATCGATACGGTTCGAATCGCTGCTCTGGGCATCACCAACCAGCGGGAGACGACGATCCTGTGGGACCGCACGACGGGTCGCCCGGTCGCAAACGCCATCGTCTGGCAGGACACCCGGACCGATTCGATCTGCGATCGACTGGCACGCGAGGAAGGGCCGGATCGATTTCGAGCCAAAACCGGCTTGCCCCTGTCGACGTACTTCTCCGGTCCCAAGATTCGATGGCTCCTCGATCGCGACGAGGGACTCCGCGAGGCCGCCTCCCGCGGAGAGGTGCTGTTCGGAAACGTTGATAGTTGGCTCATCTGGAATCTGACCGGTGGCCCCGACGGCGGGGCTCACGTGACGGACGTGACGAATGCGAGCCGCACGATGCTCTTCGATCTCGATTCGCTCTCCTGGGACGAGGAGATTCTGGAAGCGCTCGACATCCCGCCGGCAATGCTCCCCCGGGTGCGTCCCTCATCGGATCCCGCTTTTTACGGGATGACTCGAGAGGATGGGCCGTTCGGCGGGTCGATCCCGGTCTGCGGCGACCTCGGAGATCAACAAGCCGCGCTGTGCGGCCAGGCATGCTTCGGCCGGGGGGAAGCGAAGAATACTTATGGCACGGGCTGCTTCCTGCTACTGAATACGGGATCCGATCCTCTCGCGTCGAGCTCTGGTTTGCTGACGACCGTCGCCTACCGGATGGCCGACGCCCCTGCGGTTTACGCCCTCGAGGGCTCGGTCGCCATCGCCGGGGCTCTGGTGCAATGGCTTCGCGACAATCTGGGAATCCTCTCGTCGGCTTCGGAGGTGGAGCGGCTCGCCGGAAGCGTCGAGGACAACGGCGGCATGTTCTTCGTTCCCGCCTTCTCGGGCTTGTTCGCGCCGCATTGGCGTTCCGACGCCCGCGGCGTCATGGTCGGGTTGACCCGTTACATCAACAAAGGCCATATCGCCCGGGCGAGCCTGGAGGCGACGGCTTTTCAAACGAAGGAGGTTCTCGAAGCGATGAAGCGCGACTCGGGCTTCGAGATTTCCTCTCTCAAAGTGGACGGCGGAATGGTGGTGAACGAGCTCTTGATGCAGTTTCAGGCGGACCTGCTCGGGGTTCCCGTCATCCGTCCTCGAGTGAGTGAAACGACGTCCCTCGGGGCTGCTTATGCCGCCGGTCTCGCCGTCGGTTTCTGGAAGGACGAAGATGAGCTCAGACGACACTGGGCCATGGACAAGAAATGGTCTCCCCGGATGGACGAAGCGGAGCGCAACCGGCTCACCGCGAGATGGCAGATGGCCGTGGAGCGGGCCCTCGGCTGGGTGTAGCAAAGCTCCGCCGCGAGCGGTCGAGTCGGTTTTGGCGGAGACTCGGGTCAGGGGTCGAGAGAGGACGGCTCGCCGTCAATCCTCTTTCGCGATGAACGGACCCTCGATCTTGATGTCCTTGAGCGTTTTGCCGTCCATCTCCGTCTCCCCACTGGGGACTCCGTTGAGCTCGAGCAAGAAAGCTGCGATCGCGATGTATTCGCTCTGTTTGAGCCGCCCGGGGCTGTCCTGAGGCATCGTAGAGCGCACCAGGCCGATGAAATCGCTCACCGTCGTGCCGCTCCAGCTTTCCATGTACCCGCCCGAGCTGAACTCCTCCGTTTGATGGCAGGTCAAGCACGCCTGATCGAAAATCTTTCGCCCCTCTTCCGCCTGGTCTTTGGTGTAGACCCCGGATTGAACGGACCGGGGCTCGCTCTCGGCCACGGGGATGGCACTTCCCCAAGCTGCCCAGGCCGCGAACACAACACTCGTGACGGTTAGCCTCATCGCCGCAACTCCCACGCTGTATCGAGCGACGAGTCTAGCACAGGTCCAACCGGTCTCCTCGGTCCAAGGTGGCATTTACTGCGATTCGAGGCTAGTCTCTCGTGACGATGGGAGCGATCGCCCTGCGGTGGATTCCAACCTTGTGCGGGCGCGTCGGTCCTTCCATAGTCCTCTTTCTCGTTCCCGCAATCCTGGTCGTGCGGTGCGGCGAGCCTCCGCGACGAGACGCAGGCCGGGAGTCCCGTCGGATCGAGCCCTCTGCGGCGCCGCCGGACGAGAGCAGACCCATACCGCAGGGATTCACCCACCGGCCGCCCCGGAACGCACCCGGTCTCCCGCCACCCATCGCGCCCTTTCTCTCCGACTCCGAGCGCGAAGAGCTCGCTTCCAACGAGGTGGTGGTTTCTCGCGATGCGCAAAGACGCGCGAACGATGAGCTTTCTGCCCTGATCGACGCGTTCGAGGCCCATGCGACCGAAGGACTCGTCGCCGAGCTTGGGGAGCGCGCCAGGGAGCATGCCCGGGCAGGGAGACTTCGGCACATGAGCGCAGACGAGCTCTATCGGGTCTTCCTCTTTCCGAACGATCCCGAGCAGGCGACCGCGGAGCTCCGCGGGCTGCTCGTCGTGCTCACCGCGTTGGTCGCACCCCACAACATGACCGATCTCGCCGACGGGTTCAAGCTCTTCGAGCAGACGCCCTACGTTCACGAGCCCGTTCTCCTCGCCACTCATCAGGAGCTCGCTTTCGTTCGCTGCCGATTGGCGAGGCCGGAGGAGCAGAAGCTGCGAGACTGGCAAGAGATCCACGTCATCGGATTCATCGAGGGAAAGGACCGCGGCGACGTGGTGATGGATCGCTGTATCGTCCTATGAGTCGAAACGCGATCTCGCGGGTCAGCGCTCGTAGCCGAGATAGGGCCCTAGCCACCGCTCGACGCTTCCGATCTCAACACCCTTTCTGCGAGCGTAGTCCTCGACCTGGTCACGCCCGAGCTTGCCGACGCTGAAATAGCGCGCCTCGGGATGGTTCAGGTAGAGGCCCGAGACCGATGCCGGCGGCATCATGGCATAACTCTCGGTGAGCGAGACCCCGATGGTCTCGCTGGCATCGAGGAGCTCGAAGAGAGTCCTCTTCTCGGTGTGATCGGGTTGCGCCGGATATCCGGGGGCGGGGCGAATGCCGCGGTAGCTTCCCTTGATGAGATCCTTCTTCGACAGACGCTCGAGCGACCCGAAACCACAATCGATTCGGGCCCGCTCGTGGAGCATCTCCGCCAGGGCTTCGGCGAGGCGGTCGGCCAGAGCCTTCACCATGATGGCCCGGTAATCGTCATGCTCGCGCGCGTATCGCGCGGCGAGCGATTCGGCGCCGATGCCGGCGGTTACCACGAATGCGCCCAGGTAGTCCCGATCGGAAACGAAGTCGGCCAAAGCGAGGTAGGGAAGCCCGTTCCTCTTTTCTTGTTGTTGGCGAAGCGTGTGGAACCGGGCACGCTCCTGTCCGCGGGAGTCGTCGGAAAAGACCACGATGTCGTCGCAGTCGCGGCCCGCGGGAAAGAACCCGTAGACGGCCCGGGCGACGAGAAGCTTCTCTGCCACGATTTGTCGCAGCAAGGTCATCGCGCTCGCGTGGAGCTCACGCGCCGCCTCACCCACGTCCGGTCGGTCGAGGATCTCGGGAAAGACGCCCCGAAGCTCCCAGGCGTGGAAGAACGGTGTCCAGTCGATGTAATCGACCAGTTCTTCGAGCGGAACCGGGTCGATCACCTGGGTACCAAGAAACCCCGGTCGGGCGACTGCGTCGCCACCGCCCGAGACCGGGGCGCCCCTTCTCTTGCTCTCCTCGTAGGGAACGAGCTTGATTTCGGATTGTTCGAAGTCGCGTCGAATGGCCTCTTGAGCTACCCGGTTCCTGTCGACGAATGCCGGGCGAAGATCGCGGCTCATCAACTCTCCCACGACGCTGACCGCGCGCGACGCGTCGACGACATGGACGGTCGGGTTGCCGTATTGGGGGGCGATCTTGACCGCGGTGTGCTTCGATGACGTGGTGGCGCCTCCTATGAGGAGCGGAACTCCGAGCTTCCTGCGCTCCATCTCCGATGCCACGTGCACCATCTCGTCCAGCGACGGCGTGATGAGACCGGAGAGCCCCACGAGCGCCGCCTTGTGCTCGACGGCGGCGTCGAGGATCTTCTCGGCAGGAACCATGACACCCAGGTCCTCGATCTCGTAACCGTTGCAGGCCAGCACTACGGCGACGATGTTCTTGCCGATGTCGTGAACGTCTCCCTTGACGGTCGCGAGGACGATCGAGGCACGCGCCCCGGATCGTCCCGTCCGTTTCTTCTCCTCTTCCATGAACGGCTCGAGGTAGGCGACGGCCCGCTTCATCACCCGGGCGCTCTTTACCACTTGGGGAAGAAACATCTTGCCCGATCCGAAGAGATCGCCGACGACGTTCATCCCATTCATGAGCGGGCCTTCGATCACGTCGAGCGGCCGGTCGTACTTGGAGCGCGCTTCCTCGGTGTCGGCCTCGATGTGGTCGACGATGCCATGCACCAGGGCGTGCTTCAACCGCTCTTCGACAGCGGATTCGCGCCAAGCCTCGTCCTTCTCCCGCGTCCTGCCCGGGCCGGCATGATCCTGGGCGTAAGCGATGAGCTTCTCCGTCGCTCGAGGGTGTCGATTGAACAGAACGTCCTCGATGAGTTCCCTGACCGTGGGCTCGATCTCGTCATAGACGGCGAGCTGTCCCGCGTTCACGATCCCCATGTCCAGCCCCGCCTCGATGGCGTGATAGAGAAACGCGGAGTTCATCGCCTCCCGGACGTAGTCGTTGCCACGAAAAGAGAACGAAAGGTTGCTGATTCCGCCGGAGACGAGTGCGCCCGGGCATCGTCGCTTGATCTCGCGCGTCGCTTCGAGGAATGCCTTGGCGTAGT
The DNA here is from genome assembly GCA_035620555.1 of Vicinamibacteria bacterium. Lineage (NCBI taxonomy): Bacteria > Pseudomonadati > Acidobacteriota > Vicinamibacteria > Vicinamibacteria bacterium. The sequence goes on along the minus strand of DASPGQ010000234.1, from coordinate 1,611 downwards.
CGTCGTGCTCTTCCATCCCCGTCGCAATCGTCAGGACATTGGGGTCGAAGATGATGTCTCGGGGCGCGAATCCCACTTCCTCGGTGAGGATACGATAGGCCCTTTCGCAGACGGCGACCTTGTGCGCGGCGGTGGCCGCCTGTCCGGTCTCGTCGAACGCCATCACGACCACCGCGGCGCCGTGCCGGCGGACTCTCTTCGCTTGATCCTTGAATGCCGGTTCACCCTCCTTCAGGCTGATCGAATTGACGATTCCCTTGCCCTGGATACATTCGAGGCCGGCCTCCACGACGGAGAACTTGGAAGAGTCCACCATGATGGGAAGGCGGGCGATGTCCGGTTCCGAAGCGATGAGGTTCAGAAACGTTCTCATGGCCTCCTGGGAATCGAGGAGACCTTCGTCCATATTGACGTCGAGGATGTTCGCCCCTCCTTCCACCTGCTGGCGGGCGACTTCCACCGCGTCTTCGAAATTTCCCTCCCTGATGAGCCGGGCGAAGCGGCGCGAGCCCGTGACGTTGGTGCGCTCGCCGACCACGATGAAATTGGAGTCGGGATAGATGGTCAAAGGCTCGAGCCCGGCGAAGCGCGGGTACGGAGGTGGGGTCGACCGCCGATGGGGGGGGAAGACCGGAATCGCACTCGCGATCGCCTCGATGTGTTCGGGCGTCGTTCCGCAGCAGCCCCCGGCGAAGTTGAGCCAGCCCTCACGCGCGAAATCCGATAGCGCTGCCGCCATCTGGTCGGGCGTTTCGTCGTATCCTCCGAAAGCGTTGGGGAGACCGGCATTGGGAACGCAGCTTACGAAGACGTCCGAGACCTCTTGCAGCTCCTCGACATAGGGGCGCATGGCCGAAGGCCCGAGGGCGCAGTTGATGCCGACGGCGAGAAGCGGCGCGTGGGACACGGAGATCCAGAAGGCCTCCGGAGTCTGGCCCGAGAGGGTTCTGCCGCTCGCGTCCACCATCGTTACCGAGGCAATGACGGGAAGCACGATGCCCCTCTCGTCGAACAGCTGCTGGATGGCCGCCAGAGCGGCCTTGATGTTGAGAGTATCGATGCTCGTTTCCGGAAGCAGAATGTCGACGCCTCCGTCCACCAGACCTCTTGCCTGCTCGTAGAAAGCGGTCTTGAGCTCGCGGTAGGTGATCGCGCGAAACGCCGGATTCGTTACGTCGGGAGAAATCGAAGACGTACGGTTCGTGGGGCCCATGGATCCGGCGACGAACCGCGGCCGATCGGGTGTTCGCTCGCTGTAGGCGTCCGCGGCCCGGCGTGCGATCCGGGCCGACTGGCGATTGATCTCGTAGACGTGCGACTCGAGGCCATAGTCCGCCAAGGCCACGGACGTGGCGTTGAAGGTGTTGGTCTCGATGATGTCCGCTCCCGCCTTCAGGTATCGTTCATGGATCTCTTCGATGATGCCGGGTTGCGTGATGGAGAGGAGATCGTTCGCGCCCTTGAGCCGTCGGGGGTGATCGCGAAAGGCCTTTCCGCGGTACCCGTCCTCGTCCAACCCGTAGCTCTGGATCATCGTGCCCATCGCTCCGTCGATTACGAGAATTCGTCTCGAACAAAGCTCCTCGAGCCTCGCGACTCGGGATGAGCTAC
>DASPGQ010000233.1 GCA_035620555.1 Vicinamibacteria bacterium | reverse complement strand
GCGTTTATGCGTAGGGTCGTCCTGGTTGCTGGCTCGTTGTTGCTGCTCGGTGGGGGGGCCTTCGCCGCTTTCCGAGCGGTCAGCAAGGACTACCGCTACTACGAGCTCATCAAGCTCGGCGATCAGCTCCTGCAAGAGGAGCTCCCATTTCAAGCCTCGCGCACCTACACATCTGCCATCGGGGTCAAGCCCCAGGACGCTCTCGCGTATCTCAAGCGAGCCGAGGCGGAACGACGACAGGGGAACCTCGAGCCGGCGATGGCCGACCTCGAGCAGGCATCCGCACTCTCATCGGATTTTCTCACCATGTCGATGCGCCTTGCCGACCTCTACGACGAGGCTGGCCGCTTCGAGGATGCCGCCTTGCACTACCAGAAGGCCATCGAGCTCGATCCCGACTCAGCCACGCTTTATTACAAGCTCGGGCTCGCTCAGTTCCGAGCGGGACTCGAAGCCGATGCCCTCGAGGCTCTGAGCCGTGCCGCCGCACTGCGCGAGCGGTTTTGGGAGGCCTATTACCTGAGAGGTGCGGTCTTCCTCTCGCTTGGTGGCCATGACGAGGCCGAGTCCGACTTTCTCCAGGCGCTCGAGCTGGCTCCGGAGGCGGAGCTGGCGCGCTCAGCTCTGATCGAGCTCTACCTCGATCGAGGAGAGCCCGACGAGGCCCGTCCCCTGGTGGAAATCGAGATCGATGCCAATCCCGGCGCCGCCGAGCCCTACCTCCACCTCGCCGAGATACATCGCGCGGCAGGGCGCGTGGCTGAAGCGATCGAAGCGGTGGGGCTGGCGCTCGAACAAGATCCCAACCTTCCCCGTGCCTACCTCAACCTCGGCGAGCTCTGGTTCTCGGAGGCAAGTCGGCGCGGCGACCCCGTTGCCCTGGAGAAAGCCGTGACCGCATTGTCCTCGGTGGTGAAAATGGACCCGACGAACGGCGCCGCGCACCTCGCTCTGGGACGTGCCTATCTCGCCATGGGCGACGAGTCGAGAGGTTTCACCGAGCTCCAGCGCGCCAGCCAGGCCACGCCAATCCAGGCGGAGGCGCACCGCATGTTGGGCGACCTGTACACCGCCCGCCGAAATTTCGCCGAGGCGGTTACCGCCTATCACGTTTATCTCAAGCTGAGCGGTCGGAGTCCGGCCGTCCTCGAGCGCCTGGGCGACGCCTATCTGGAGCTGGGCAAGCCCGAGATCGGAGCCGAGCTCTTCCTCGAGGTGGCTTCTCTCGAGCCGCGGCGCGTCTCGCCGATGGTGAAAGCGGCGCGCGCTCATCTCGTCGCCGGCAATCCCGCCGCCGCGGCCGGGGTCTGTCGGCAGGGGCTCTTGGCGAACCCCGACAACGAGGCCTTGTTGGAGGTGCTGACGCTGGCTCGCCGCAGCCCGCGTCGCTCCGGTGAGCCATGATTGTGATGAATCGGTGAGCGCTCCGCGCGAACTGCTCGCAGTCTTCGCCCGTGCCCCCGAGCTCGGCCGGGTCAAGACGAGACTCTGCCCTCCCCTGACCGTCGACGAGGCACTCGCCCTCCACCGTGCTCTCGTTGGCGATACGCTCGAGCGCTTCGGGAAGATCCAGCGTGTGAGCATGGATCGACTGCTCTTGCTGAGCGAACCGCTGCGCCGGGCCGACGACCTGGACATTCCCCGTTCCTGGATGGTGGTGATCCAGGCGTCGGGCGACCTCGGCGTGCGGCTGGCGAGCCTGTTCGATCTGAACCTGCGCCGAGGAGTCAAGCGGGTCGTGGTGCTCGGCAGCGACAGCCCTACGCTACCCGTCGAGGTGATCGAGGAGGCCTTCCATCGTTTGGAGGAGGTCGACGTCGTTCTCGGTCCCGCCGAGGACGGCGGATACTATCTTCTGGGCTGCCGCAGGTTCGTGCCCCAGATGTTCCGCGGTATCGCCTGGGGAACGGAGAACGTGCTCGAAGCGACGAAACGGGCGCTCCAGGAGAGTGGCTGCACCTTCGACCTTCTGGTTCCCTGGTACGACGTCGACCGCTCGGAAGATCTCTCCAAGCTGAGGGAAGAGATCGAGTACCTGAAGCGTTCCGCACCCGAGTTGATTCCCCGACGGGTGGCCACGGTCCTGCCAGCCTCACCCAACGTAGGATGGTGACGGGCTCCGAACCGAGAGCTTAGCCTTGGATGCGTAGAGGCCCCACCTCGCGCAGTCGCTCGTTCAGCTCCGACACGAGCGATGTGACGACCGCTTCGTGCTCGGCCAACTTCTGCTCCGCCTCCTGTGTGAGCCGCCGGAGTCGTTCGCGCTGCACCTCTGTCGGGCCATGGAGCGTTCCCTGTTGCGCCTGATTGCCTTCTAGCTCCCGGTAGAGGCGTGTGGCTTGAGCCGCGAGCGAAGGGTTCCGAAAGCTCGAAGACCCGCCGCCCAGGGGCTCGGACGAGGCGGTGAGCTTTTCGAGACCTTCCTCGATGGACGTCCGGATGTCGGCACGCTCGTCACCTCGAAGCACGGCGCTCACACGATCGAGCTCCTCCTCGAGCTCCTTTGCCTTGGAGACCGCCTGGGCCAGACGGGCGCGCAAGGCGTTGACCTCTGTGAGAAACTCGAACCGCCCCTGCAGCTCCGGTTCGGGAATCTCGAGGCGGGGATCGAGAACAACCTGGACCGAGCTTTCCCGTCGCTCGCCCGAAACCTCGAGCGCGACCGAGTAGCCGCCGGGAGGAGCCAGCGGACCCGAATCACCAACGAGCTCGGGAGCACGCACCCTCAAATCCCAGACGATTCGATTGAATCCCGCGCGAGCGGTGCCCGGGAGAGTCCTCAGCTCCACGCCGGCTTGATTCTTAATCCGGATGAGCGGTGTCTCCGAGACGTCCGATGGGAGGCGATAGGTGATGAGGGCACCGAACGGTGCGTTCGGGCCGATGAACGGCCGCTGTCCCAGATAGCTCTCGTGCTTCCACGGGAGGAACAACGTCGCTTTCCGGATGTCGAAAAGCTCGATGGAATCGGAGCGCGGGCGGTGATGTTCCAGCGGCGTGATGTCGTCGAGAATGTAAATCGATCGCCCGTGGGTCCCCACCACGAGGTCGTTGTCTCGGGGGTGGATCACGATGTCGTCCACCGGCACGGTGGGAAAATTCCCCGTCATCCTCATCCATTCGCCCCCGCGATCGAAGCTCACGAAAAGGCCGGTCTCGGTGCCGACGAACAGCAGGTCGCCGTTTCTCGGGTGCTCGACGACGACGTTGATCCAGCCGCGCTCGGGAAGGTCGGAGACGATCGAGCGCCAGGAGTCGCCGCCGTCTTCGGTGACGAAGAGGTAGGGAGCGAAATCGCCGAGCTGATGCCGGTCGAGGCTCACATAGGCGCGCGAAGCCTCGGAATGCGAGGCGACGATGCGACTCACCGTCGTTCTTTTCGAGTCGAAGGGCGCCAGGTTCGCCTCGAGGCTACGCCAGGTCTCGCCGCCGTCACGCGTCTGCTGAATGCGCCCGTCGTCCGTACCCACGTACAGCAGCCGGGGATCGAGAGGCGACTCGGCGATCGTCGTGACCGTCCCCCAATCGGAAACCCCGTCGTGGCGGGAGAGCGTTCGATCGTTCGGTTCGGCGCCCATGATCGGGAGCTCGTCCCGGTCCTCGTTCCAGGTGAGGTCGGGACTCGCCATCCAACTATCCCCCCGATCTCGAGAGATGAACAGACGGTTGCCCCCGAAGAACAGGACGCCGGGATCGTGCCTCGAGATTCGAAGCGGTGACGTCCAATGGAACCGGTATTCGTCCTGGTCTTCGGAAGGATAGGGCCGGATCGACTTGCGATCTCCCGTCCGGCGGTCGACCCGCTGGAGATTTCCACCTTGCGACTCCGTATAGAGGACGGTCGCGTCGTTGGGATCGGCCTGCTGATACATGCCGTCGCCGAAATTGGTCTGGAACCAGTCCTGGTTGAGGATGCCGACGTGGTTGCGGGTCGTGCTGGGCCCCGCCCAGGAGTGGGTATCTTGAGCACCGCCATAGATGTTGTAAGGCTCGTCCAGGTCGACGGCGATGGCGTAGAACTGCGTGAGCGGGATGTTGTTGATCTTGTCCCAGCTCCTGCCACGGTCCCAGGAGAAATAGAGGCCGCCGTCTCCGCCGAGCACCAGGTGATTCGAGTCTGCCGGATCCACCAGAAGCGCATGATGGTCGCCGTGCACCCCCACGTCATAAGTGGGGGTCATCTCCTCGTTCTCGGTGAACGTTTCCCCGCCGTCGTCGGAGACATGAAACGACGAACCGAGAACGTAGATGCGCTCGCCATCGTTCGGATCGAGAATCACTTTGCTGTAATACATGGGTCGGGGATTGATCTCATTGATGCGCTCGAAGCTTCCTCCGCGATCCGCGGAGCGGTAGAGCCCGGACTCCTCCGCATGCTCGATGAGCGCGTACACGACGCCGGGATCGGCTCTGGAAACGGCGATCCCGATTCTTCCGAGGGGGCCCGCCGGGATTCCCTCGGTCAGCTTTTGCCAGTTCTCACCGCCATCGGTCGATCGGTAGATCCCACTACCGGGACCACCGCCGTCGAATCCCCAGGGCACGCGGCGCCTCTGATAGGTCGCGGCATAGAGGACGTCCGGATTCACCGGGTCCATCGCCAGGGTCACCGCGCCGGTGTCCCGATCGACAAAGAGCACGCGCTCCCAGCTGCCTCCTCCATTCGTCGTCCGGTAGACACCCCGTTCTTCCGATTGAGACCATAGAGCGCCGAGCGCCGCGACGTAGACGCGAGATGGATCGGTCGGATGTACGAGCACCTTGCCGATGTGATGGGTATCCGAGAGCCCCATCGAGGAAAAGGTCGCCCCGCCATCGAGCGAACGGTAGACCCCCCGGCCAAACGTGGAGCTTTGGCGGTTGTTGGGCTCACCCGTACCCACCCAGAGGATGTCCGGATCCGAGGGGGCAACGGCGACGTCGCCGATCGAAGACGTCTCCTGA